>CAISGR010000229.1 GCA_903884945.1 uncultured bacterium | reverse complement strand
GCCATGGCCTCGGCCTGCGCGCCCTCCTTCCAGCAACTCGAAACCGTACTCGACGAGGCGAAGAATGAACTCAATGCAGTCCCAGCCTGAAGCCCCGTGCTCGGAGCGCGCCCTGCGTCTGCCGGCGCATTGCACCACCGTAACCGCGGAGGATCTTCATGTCCGTTTCGTGCTCGCGTCCGATTTCGACGGCGAGATTTCGGTCGACGCATCCGAAGTCGAGAGCATCGGCCATGCCGTGCTTCAGCTTCTGGTCGCGGCGCGCGCTGAAGCCGGCCGCAACGGCCAGCCATTCGTGATCAACAACCCCAGCACCGCGTTCGTCGAGCGCGTCCAGGGCTGCCGGCTCGCTGATGCCGTCGGCCTTGCAGAGAATACCGGAGACATGGCGTGAGCAAGCTGATCCTGACCGTCGATGACTCGGCAAGCATGCGAATGCTGCTGAAGGCATCGCTAACTGCCCAGGGCTATCGCATCGAAAGTGCCAATGATGGCGCGCATGGGCTTGAGCGCATGCACGAGGTGAAGCCCGACCTGCTGATCACCGACATCAACATGCCCAAGATGGATGGCTTCGAGCTGATCGAGGCAGTCCGGGCGGAGAGCGCGTTTCGCGGGACGCCCATCCTGGTCCTGTCGACTGAATTCTCTGACGAGAAGAAGTCGCGGGCGCGGGAGGCAGGCGCCACCGGCTGGATCACCAAACCGTTCGAAGCCGCCAAGCTGGGCGTCGCAATCCGCCGTGTGTGCCCATGAGCGACGAAATGGATGATATCCAGGCGATCTTCTTCGAAGAGTGCGCCGAGGGATTGGCGATCGCCGAACAGGGTCTGTCGGCGATGCAGGACGGAGATGTCTCCGCGGAGACCATCGCCGGCGTGTTCCGCGCGGTCCATTCGATCAAGGGCGGCGCCGGTGCGTTCGGCCATGCCGAACTGACCAAGTTCGCGCATTATTTCGAGAATGTTCTCGATGAGGTGCGGGCGGGCCGGATAGCACCGACGGCGGGGGTAACCCGCGTCATGCTGTCGGCCTTCGACGTGCTGACCGATCATGTCGCCTTTGCGCGCGGTATCGCGCCGGCCCCCGCCGACGCGGCAGCCATCGCAGCGCTTGAAGCGGTGCTCCGGGATCGTGGCGCCGAGTCCGAGGACAGCCCGGCAACGGTCGCGATCGAAGAGCCGGCCGCGGCCCCGGTCGACGACGACCCATTTGGTTTCGAACCCGTCGGCGTCGTGCTCGACGACCTGGATGCGCCGGCGATCGAAGAAGCCCCGGCAGCCTGGACGATCGTCTTCGCTCCCTCGCGCGGGGCCATGGCCAATGGCGCGGAGCCGATGCTCGTCGTGCGCGAAGTCGAGATGATGGGCGGCCGGATTGAGTCCGTCGACATCTCGAGCCTGCCGTCCCTGCGCGACATGGATCCGGAACAGGGTTATTTCAGCTGGACGCTGAGCCTGCCCGGAACGGTGACCGAAGAATCGATCACTGAATGCTTCGATTTCGTCGCACCGGATTCAAAGGTGGAGATCAGCCGCGCCGCATCGGTCGAGCAGCGGCCGGAAGTCGCGCCGGTATCGACCGAGGCACTGCCCAGTGCGCCCCGGTTGAGCCTGGTCGAAACGCCCCCCGAAGATGTCGCGGTGAAGGCCGTCGAGCGGGCGCCGGAACCTGCGGCGCAGAATATCCGCGTCGACCTGGTGAAGCTCGATCTGCTGCTCAATCTTGTCGGCGAACTGGTCATCCGCAATTCGATCCTGGCCGATCGGCTTTCGCCCGCCGACCAGCAGCGCGTCGAACTTCCCGAACTCGCGCGGCTGACGCGGCAGATCCAGGACAATGTCATGTCGCTGCGTGCCCAGCCGATCCGGCAGGCATTCAGCCGCGTGCCCCGGATGCTGCGCGACCTGGCCAGCGAAACCGGCAAGCAGGTGACCCTCGAGACGATCGGCGAAACGACCGAGGTCGACAAGGGCGTGATCGAGAAGATCGGCGACCCGCTGACTCACCTGATCCGGAACGCTGTGGATCACGGCATCGAGACGCCCGAACAGCGTATCGCCGCCGGCAAGCCGCCCCAGGGGACCATCAGGCTCTCGGCCGAGCAGAAGGGCGCGCGAATCTTCGTGCGCGTCAGCGATGACGGCAAGGGGATTGATCGGGCTCGCGTTCGGGCCAAGGCCGTGGAGCGTGGCATCATTGCCGCGGACGTGCAGATGACCGACGAGGAAATCGATCAGCTCATCTGCGCGCCCGGCTTCTCGACCGCGGAAAGCATCTCCAACATCTCGGGCCGAGGCGTCGGCATGGATGTGGTGCGCTCCAATGTCGAAGCGCTGGGAGGACGCGTCGAGATCGCCTCGACGCCGGGCGAGGGCACCAGCTTCACGATGGTGCTGCCGCTGACCCTGGCCATCCTCGACGGGATGATCGTCCGGCTCGCCGGCCAGCGCTTCGTCCTGCCGCTCGCCAATGTCACCGAAACGGTGCAGCCGGCGCCCGGCCAGGTCAAGCGGACCAGCCCGACCACCGAGGTCATCGACATGCGTGGCCAGTATTTCCCGGTGAAGCGCGCCACCGACATCTTCGAACTGCATGGCGCCGAGCGCCCGATCGAGGACTCGCTGGTCGTGATCGTCGAAAGCGAGAGCGCCGGCCATGTCGGGCTCGTCGTCGATACGATCGATGATCGCCGCGAGGTCGTCATCAAGAGCCTCGACCAGAATCTCTACCCGATCCGCGGGCTGGGCGGCGCCACCATCCTCGGTGACGGCTCCATCGCGCTGATCCTCGACATCGAGGCGCTGGTCGCCTCGCCTGGTTCCACCTCCCGCTTTGCATTGAAAGGAATGGCCGCATGAGCTCGATCGAAAAACATGGCGACCGCAAGATCGTCACCTTCTCGCTTTCCCACCAGACTTTCGGCATCGACATGCAGTCGCTGATCGAAATCCGCGAATGGGAAGAACCCACCCCGCTGCCGACCGTGCCGCCCTTCATCAAGGGGGTCACGAACCTGCGCGGCAACGTCGTCCCCGTGATCGGCCTGGCCGAGCGCCTCGGCTGGGAACCCAGCAAGATTCACGCACGGTCCTGCGTCCTGGTCGTGCAGATCGGCGACAAGCAGGCAGGGTTTCTGGTCGACGAGGTCAGCGACATCGTCGCGATTGGCGACCAGGAAATCCAGCCGGCGCCCGATGTCGAGATCGGCGAACCGAGCCTCATTCTCGGCCTGGTCCGCGTCGCCTCGCGCACCAAGGATGCGTCCGGGGCCGAAGACAAGGGGCAGATGGTGCTCCTGCTCGATCTCGACGCGCTGTCGCTGACCCGGCACCTGGATCTCGCGGCATGAGCCCCGCCGGGGGCGCCGCGGCGGCGCCCGCCGGCGCCAACCTCGCGACGTCGACCGCCGCGATGATGACGGGCGCCGAGCTGACGCCCGCGGATTTCGCCGCGATCGCAGCGATCATGCAGAACGAGGCACGGATCGCGCTCAGCGACGCGAAGACGACGCTCGTGCAGTCGCGGCTCGCCAAGCGCCTGCGCGCGCACGGCTTGTCACGGTACCGCGACTATGTCGCGCTGGTCGATACCGATATGGAGGAACGCGCGGCGATGATCGTCGCGCTCACCACCAACCACACGCATTTTTTCCGGGAAGATCATCATTTCGATCACTTCCGGCGCGAGGTTCTCCCCGTCCTGAAACGCCGGGCGGCGGCGGGCCATCCCGTTCGCATCTGGTCGGCCGGCTGCTCTTCCGGCGAAGAGGTCTACAGCATCGTGATGTGCATGCTGGGCACCGATCGCGCCTCCGCCGCCTGGCTGCGCTCCGCCGATGTGCGTTTGCTGGCGACCGATCTTTCGCCGCCGGTCGTCGAAGCTGCCCGGCTCGGCGCCTATTCCGCCGCGACCGTGAAACCGGTGCCCGACGCCTATCGCAATCTCTGGATGCGGGCCCAGGGCGACGGTTTCGTGATGGTCGACGAGGCCCGCGCGCTCGTCACCGCCAAGGTGCTGAACCTGTTCGAGCGCTGGCCACTCCGCCAGCACTATGACGTCATCTTCTGCCGTAACGTGATGATCTATTTCGATGATGCGGCGAAGGCCGAGCTGGAGCAGCGCTTCGTCGAACAACTCGCACCGGAAGGACATCTTTATATCGGCCATTCCGAACGGCTGATCGGCGCCGCGGCCAGTCACATGGTGGGCTGTGGGCAGACGATCTACGCCAAGCGCGGCGTACGGCAATGAAGCGCCGGATCCGAACCGTGATCGTCGACGACAGTGCGTCGATGCGCGCGACGCTCAAGCGAATCCTTTCCTCGGACGCCGAGATCGAGGTCGTGGGCGTAGCGCCCGAACCCTTTGCCGCGCGCGAGATGATCAGGACGCTTGATCCCGATGTGATCACGCTCGACGTCGAGATGCCCGGCATGGACGGGCTGAGCTTCCTCGAACGGATCATGCGGCTACGGCCCATGCCGGTCGTCATGTGCTCCACGCTCACCGCCCGCGGCGCTGAGGTCACGATCGAGGCGTTGCGCCTGGGCGCGGTCGACTATGTCACCAAGCCCGGCGGCAATCCGCAGGATATCGAACGGGATGCGCTGCTTCTCTGCGAAAAGGTAAAAGCCGCGGCACGCGCCACGGTAAGGCCCGCGCGAGACGCCGCGAAAGCGCCGGCGGCCACCGCCGGCGTGGACCGCGACGTGGTGATCGCCATCGGGTCGTCGACGGGCGGCGTCGAAGCCCTGTTCTCGCTGCTGAAGGCGCTGCCGGCGGATTCCCCACCGGTACTGATCGTGCAGCACATGCCGGCGAGCTTCACGCGGAGCTTCGCGCAGCGCCTCGACAGCGAATGCGTCGTTCATGTCGTTGAAGCGGTGGACGGAACGCCCATCCAGCGCGGAACCGTCTATATTGCTCCTGGGGGCCAGACGCACATGGAATTGCGCGGTGGCCTTCACGGACGGATACGACTGCGGGCCGGTGATCCGGTCAGCGGCCACCGCCCGTCAGTCGACCACCTGTTCCGCTCGGTCTCCGAGATCGGCCAGGCCGCAGTCGGCGTCATCCTGACCGGGATGGGTGCCGACGGCGCGGAGGGTCTGCTCGCGATGCGCCAGGCTGGGGCCCGAACCTTCGGGCAAAGCCGGGAGAGTTGCGTGGTCTACGGAATGCCCCGCGCCGCGATGCAGATCGGAGCGGTCATGAAGGAAGTCAGCCTGTCCGCAATGCCTGAGGCCATCCTCAAGGCTTGTCGGACCCAAATGCCGAGGAACGACTGATGCCAGCCGCATCGCAGATCAAGGTGATGGTGGTCGATGACCAGACCAGCATGCGCGCAATGATCCGCCGAACCCTGCAGGATCTCGGATTCAAGGACGTGCGCGACAAGGCGAGCGCGTCCGAAGCGCTCAACGCTGTCCGCAGCGACCGCGTCCATCTCATCATTTCCGACTATAACATGCCCGAAATGGACGGCCTGCAGTTCCTGGAACAGGTGCGCGCCGATCCGGTTATCGGGAAGACGGTGTTCATCATGCTCACCGGCTCCTCGGATCGCGACCTCGTCCAGAAGGCCGCCGCGCTCGGCGTGAACAACTATGTCGTGAAGCCCTTCGCGCCCGCTGCGCTGAAGGAGAAGATCGAGCGCGTCTTCGGCGAGCTGAGCTGACCGCCGTGCGCCGGGTCAACATCATCCAGGGCGAAAACGCCGTCTCCGGGGAAGCAGGGGTGGTCATCTCCACCCTGCTCGGCAGCTGTGTCGCCGCATGCCTGTACGATGACCAGGCTCGCGTCGGCGGGATGAATCATTTCCTGCTCGGCGAACCCGGTGCGGACCACAAGCCGCGTCCCGGGGACATGCAGCGCTACGGTGTCCATGCCATGGAACTGCTGATCAACGAGATGATGTCCCGCGGCGCCATGCGCAACCGGCTCAGGGCGCACCTCTATGGCGGCGCCAACATCATCTCCGGCCTTGGCGCGATCGGGACGGGCAACGCCGCATTCGCACGCCGCTTCATGGAAACCGAAGGCATTGCGATCGGCCATTGCGATCTCGGCGGCTCCTCCGCGCGCAAGATCGATTTCATGCCGCACGAAGGGCGCAGCCGCTGCGTGAAGGTGGCGGATATTGTCCCGACCCTGCCTGTCAAAATCCACAAGCCCATATCGGGCGGCGAACTGGAGCTGTTCTGATGGCGTATCTCCCCCTCGAATCCGCCCGAGGCACCGGCGCATCCCCGATTCCCGGCTACGATCCCTTTTCGGCCATGCTCCACACCGTGATGGCGACCGAACTGCGCGACATCCGGGAGCGACTCGAGGCGCTGGCCGAAGTCCTGGTCGGCGACGCCTATTTCGTCGACTCCTATGTCGAGGAGTTGCAGGCTTTCGACTATCTGATCCAGCACGCCGACGAATGCTCCAACCTGCTCCAGCGGATTGCGGCCGGCGAGAATTCGCTCGAGGCGATCAATCATGTCCGCCTGGGCGCAGTTCAGGAGCGCCTGCGCGCTGCGCTCGACGGGGCCTGATATGGCAAACCTGGCGCCCAACCAGCGGCCGATCATCGTCAAGAAGATCAAGAAGGTGGCGGGCGGCCATCATGGCGGCGCCTGGAAGGTCGCCTATGCGGATTTCGTGACCGCGATGATGGCCTTCTTCATGCTGCTCTGGCTGATCTCCAGCCCGGACAAGAACAAGCTCAAGGGCCTGGCTGAGTATTTCACGCCCGCCGTCAGCAGCGCGCCGGGATCGGGCATGCAGCAGGAAACCCCGGGCTCGGCCGGACACAGCCGCGCCGCGCAGGCCCAGAGCCGCGCCACGACCGGCCACCCGGCCGCCGAAGCGGCCACCCAGGGCGCGGCGCGCGGGGGTACCGCCAATGTCCCCGATGCCTCGCAGCGCGTCCTTGCCGCGGAACTCCAGATCGCGCTCGATTCCTCGACGCAGGACCAGGGCAAGAGCGTCGACATCAAGCCATCGCGCGACGGCCTTCGTATCACCCTCATGGACAATGACCGTCAGTCGATGTTCCGCGGCGGGACGGCGCAGCTGAATCCCTTCGCGCAGGCCCTGCTTGGCCAGGTCGCACGCAAGCTCGCGCGATCGGGCGGGCAGATCGCGATCGAAGGCCATACCGATGGAGTCGGCGGGCAGAGCGAAGCCAATTGGCGGCTGTCGGGCGAACGCGCGCTGGCGGCGCGGGCTGCGCTGATCGCTGCGGGCGTGACGCCGGATCGCTTTGCCGAAGTGGTCGCGATGGCCGGTACGCAGCCGGTCTATCCCGACCAGCCCGCGCGCCCGGAAAACCGCCGGATCACCATCGTTCTCAAGGCAGAAAAGTCGCCCCTGCCGGTCGACACCAGTTTCAAGTTCTGACGCGGCGATGAAGAAGATCCTCTTCGCTTTGGTCATGCTGATCGCCGGCGTCGCCGTCGGGGGCGGGTCCGGCTATGGCGCCATCCTGCTGCTCGGCCCGCCGGCCAAGGCATCGGCCAAGCCGGTCGAACAAAAGCCTCCCGTCTTCGTGCCGGGCGAAAATATCCTCGCGCCCCTCGTCTTCAGCGACGGGCGGCTTGCAGGCTATGTGAAATTCGACATCCAGCTCGAAGTGGCGGAGGATCAGGTCGCGATGGTGACGGCGAAAATGCCGTTCCTGCTCCACGCGATCAACATGAAGACCTGGCGCACCCCGCTTGCGACCGGCCCTGACGGGCTGCTCGCCAATATCGAGGGCTTCCGCAAAGTGGCCGCCGATGCGTCGATCCAGGCGTTCGGGCCCCATGTCGTGAAGCGCGTCGCCATCACGCGCGCCGAGCCCGCATAGGCCGCACCGCGTTGCTATAATGAAGCATGGACCCCTCCGTCACGGGAAGTATGACATGAGCGCTTTCGGCCATGGCCGCGAATGGGACGCGCGATCGCCCGCCGGTCCGCCCCGCCCCCTGCGCCCGCGCGCGCCGCGCGCCGTTTCCACCTTGCTGACCGGCAGGCTGGTCACTTCCGATGGCGCGGAGGATTTGTGTCGCATCCGTAACATTTCAGCGAACGGCATGCTGATCGAAACCCGCCGCGCGATCTCGGTCGGCGAGACGATGACGGTCGAACTGCGGACCGGCGAGCGCCTGGCCGGCAGGGTAATGTGGGAAAAATCCGGCCAGCTCGGCGTGCAGCTGGACGCACCGATCGACGTGGAGTGTGTCCTCAACGCGAGCTCCCCGCGACTGGTGCCGCGCGGCGGTACCCGGCCGCGCGCGCCGCGCTTCTCCACCACCTGTCCGGCGCGGATGTCCAGCATGGGCCGCAGCGTGGCGGCAACCGTCGAGAATCTCTCGCAAAGTGGCGCCCGGCTCAAGCTCGCACGACCAGTGCCGCTCGCCAGCCCCCTGACCCTCTCCATCGCCGGGCTGCCCCCGCGCCAATGCGCAGTACGCTGGAGCGACGGCGCTGAAATCGGCCTCGCCTTCGTCGAGATGATTCCGTTTGCCGAGCTGTCGGCCTGGCTCAACCAGGGCCCGCACGACACCGGTGCGGCGCCCCGCTGATCCGATCTCCGGCCCCGTCCGGATATCAGCCGCTGCCGAAACTCTTGACCAGCGATCCGGCGACCAGTGCCCAGCCATCGACCAAGACGAAGAAGATGATCTTCATCGGCATCGCGATCGTCGGTGGCGGCAGCATCATCATGCCCATCGCCATCAGGACGGCAGCGACAGCCAGATCGATGACCAGGAACGGCAGCAGCAACAGGAAGCCGATCTCGAACGCGCGGCGCAGTTCCGAGATCATGAAGGCGGGGGTGAGCGTAGTAAGGCCGACATCCTCCCGCTTCGTTGCCTTGCCGCCCGAGAGATCGACGAACAGCTTCAGATCCTGGTCGCGCACCTGCTTCAGCATGAACTGGCGGAACGGTTCGGCGGTGGCGGTGAAGGCCTTTTCCTCGCTGATCTTCCCGCTCGTATAGGGCTTTACGCCCTGTTCCCATGCCTTCTCGAAGGTCGGCGTCATCACGAACAGCGACAGGAACATTGCGAGGCTGATGATGACCGGATTGGGCGGGACGCCCGGCGCGCCGATGCCGGTGCGCAGCAACGAGAGCGCCACGACGATACGCGTGAAGCTGGTCACCGTCATCAGGATGCCCGGTGCCAGGCTGAGTACCGTGAGCATCAGGACCAGCTGGATCGCATGCGCGGACAGCGAGCCTCCGCCGCCGGCACCGGTCAGGCTAAGGCTCTGGGCATCGGCGCTCACGGGTATCAGGAGCGCACCCACCGCAATGACCGCGCGGGAAAGCTTATGCACCGGCAGCAACCCGGCGTGCCGCGCGTTTCGCGACGCCGGTCAGGCGCCGCTGGCTGCGGAAAGCGACCGGCTCGGCCTTGGCGCGATCCCGGGGCCAGCCCTGCGTCCGCTCGATCATCGCCCCGAAGCTGTTCGAAAGACTCCCGGGCTCCGCCGTCGATCCACCGCCATGCTCGGATCGGGTGGAGATCGTGTCCGATGGCTTGATATCGGTTTCGATCATGACATGCCCTTCCGGGCCGATCAGGATCAGATGCTCGCACCCGTCCCGCCGGATCAGCGCGATCGATCGCTTCGGATCGAGCGACAGCCGTTCGACCACTTCGATCCGGCGTCGCTGCGCCCCCCCGATCCGGCCGGGAAGGTTGAGGTCATACCGACGGACGACCCACAGGGCACCGCCCAGCAGGCCGAGCACCAGCCCTAGCGCGCCGACTGTTCTCAGCAGCGAGATCACGTCCATCAGGACCGCCTCTTCTTCACGACGTCGGTCACTTCGAGCGACATCGCATCGCCATCGACGAGGATGCGTCCCTGCGCGATCAACTCGTCGTTGACGAACACCAGCGTCGGATCATCCTGCCCGCAGTCGAGCGGGATCATCGCGCCGCGGCTCATCTGCAAAATCTGCCGGATCTGCACCTGGGCCGATCCCAGCACGATCGACAGTTCCACTTCTATATCTTCGAGGATCGTCAAGGCGAACACTCCCTTCCCTCAAACTTATAGGATTATTTTTCCGCCCCACGGCCCGAGCTAGGCAAAAATTGCCTATGATGGGGATGTCGGCGGCAAGGTGCGGCCGGAGGGGAGCTTCATGGACCTCAAGACATCCATTTCTGTTTCTGCATCGGGCCTGCGTGCGCAGTCGCTCCGGATGCGCGTGATCGCGGAGAATCTCGCCAACCAGGATTCGGTCGCAAAGACCGCGGGCGGCGATCCGTATCGCCGCCGCGTGACCACTTTCCAGGCTGAGGTCGATCGCGCGACGGGCGGCAACGGTGTGAAGATCACCGGCATTGATGCCGACCGGACCGACTTCCAGAAGGTATATATGCCGGGCAGCGCCGCGGCGGACGCCCAGGGCTATGTCCTCAAGCCCAATGTGAACGCACTGCTCGAAACTGCGGACATGAAGGCCGCGCAGCGATCCTATGAGGCCAATCTCAACGCCATCGACGCGGCCAAGAGCCTGACGATGCGCACCATCGACCTGCTGAAATAAAGGAAAACCCGATGTCCATCGGTGCACTCGACGCAGCGTCGGCTTATGGCCGCGCGCTAGGCTCCATCGCGCCCAAGATTGGCGGCGGCCTCAAGCCAGCGTCGATCGACAGCCAGGCCGGCGGCTTCGGCGGCATGGTCGAGGCAATGATATCGAACACCGCGGGCACGATGCATGCCGCGGAGACCGCTTCGGCCAAACAGGTCGCCGGCAAGGGCGACCTGATCGACGTCGTCACCGCAATCGGCGCCGCCGAGACTGCGCTCGACACGATGGTCGCCGTACGCGACCGCGTGGTGAACGCCTATTCCGACATCATGCGCATGCAGATCTGAGGGCGATCGTCATGGACGCCGCTGTCGCCACCGATCTCGCCCGCGCTGCGCTGGTCCTGCTGCTCACCATCGTGGGGCCCTTGCTGATCACCTCGCTGATCATCGGCGTGGTGATCGGCCTGTTGCAGGCACTGACCCAGATCCAGGAAATGACGCTGACCTTCGTGCCGAAGATCCTCGCGATGGGAGTCGTCATGCTGCTGTGCATGCCGATGATCGGCGCTGCACTATCGGACTTCATGGCCCGGGTGAGCGACCTGATCGTGACCGGCTGAACCCGTGGAAGCAATGCTCGAGCTCCAGGTAACGGCCTTCCTGATCGTCTTCGCTCGCGTCGGGGCGGTTCTGATGATGCTGCCGGTGTTCGCCGAGGAAGCCGTTCCCGGCCGCATCCGGCTGCTGATCGCAGGCGGCATGACCTTCGGCATGATGGGGCTGCTTGGTCCCGGCGCACATGCCGCGGCGATCGACACAACTGCCCTGCCCGGAACATTGCTCATCGAACTTGGCACCGGGCTCGCCATGGGCGCGATCGTCAAGATCATCTTTCACGCCGTCTCGATCGCCGGCTCCGTAATCAGCATGCAGGTCGGCCTGTCATCGGCGGTGCTGTTCGATCCCGCGCAGGGTGGGCAGGCTCCCCTGCTGTCGAAGTTCGTCACGGTCGGCGCCACGGTGGTGTGCATGGCCATGCAGGTCCATCATCTGTGGATCGCGTCGATCATCCATTCCTACGCCACCTTTCCCGTCGGAGGCATTCCGCCCCTGCACGATTTCGCCGAGCTGGCAGTACTAGCGGTCGGCCGGTCGATGACGCTGGGAATAGGCCTCGCCGCCCCGCTCCTCGTCTACGGCATCGTGTTCAACGTCGCGCTCGGCCTGTCCGCCCGGCTCGCCCCCGCGATCCAGATCTTCTTCATCGCCCAACCGCTCAACCTGTTGCTCGGACTGGCCGTCACCGCCGTCTCGGTCGGCGGCCTGCTGACCGGATTCGCGTTCGGCATGGCCGACTGGATGCAGTCGGGCTGGCACTGACATGGCCGACACGGACCAGGACCAGAAGACCCACGATCCGACAGAAAAGCGGCTCGAGGATGCACGTCGTCGCGGTGATGTCGCCAGTGCGCCCGAGGCGAAGCACGCAGCGATGTTCATGGGTGCCCTGATCGTCACCGGCGGAATGGGTGCCTACACGGTCAGGCAACTCGGCATCGTCTTCGTTCACCTCTGGGGCAGCGCGAACGATTTCATCATCGATCCGCGCGGGGCGGAGAATTTCGCGATCGGCTTCCTCGGGGCGGTCGCATCGGCAATGGCCCCGCTGTTCGCAACCCTGTTCGGTTGCGCGCTACTGGGCGGCCTCCTTCAAGGCCGGCCGATCCTCGCCTGGACACGCGTCAAACCGAAATGGTCAAAGCTTAACCCCTTTTCCGGATTCGGCCGGTTGCTCGGTCCGCGCGCCCTTGTCGAATTCGCGAAGACCCTCGCGAAGATGGCGGCCGTGATCCTCGTCGCCTACCAGGTGGTCTGGCCCAAGGTGGCAGGACTCGACCGAATGGTCGGCGCCGATCCGGCCGAGATCGGGATCGCCGCATCCGGCATCGTCTTCGCGATGATCAAGTCCGTCGCCATGCTGGTGGCGGCGCTGGCGCTGTTCGACATCGTCTATCAGCGACGCTCCTTCCTGAAACGCATGCGGATGTCGCTCCAGGAGATCAAGGACGAGTACAAGCAGCAGGAAGGCGACCCCAAGATCAAGGGCAAGATCCGCGCGATCCAGATGCAGCGCGCCCGTAACCGGATGATGGCCGCCGTGCCAAAGGCGAGCGTGATCGTCACCAACCCGACCCATTACGCAGTCGCGCTGAAATATGATCATGGCGCGATGGCGGCGCCGATCGTCGTGGCCAAGGGCGTCGATGCGATCGCGCTCAAGATCCGCGAGATCGCAACGGAGCATCGCGTGCCGATCGTCGAGAATCGTGCGCTCGCCCGGGCGCTGTTCGCCAGCGCCGAGATCGACCGCCCCATTCCGACCGAACATT
>CAISGR010000228.1 GCA_903884945.1 uncultured bacterium | reverse complement strand
TGCCGAGATGGCGCATGATTATGTGCTGGCGGTTGCGCTGATCGGAATCGTCATGGCGGCGCACCAGGCCTTTTCGGTCAATCTGTTCGCGCTGATCGCTGATGTCTCGCGTCCCGAGAAGATCGGTCGCGTCACCAGTTTCGGTGCGTTCAGCGGCAATGTCGGCGGCATGGTCATCGCGAAGGTTGCAGGGGTGACGCTGGCGGCCGGGTTGGGCTATCTGCCCCTGTTCCTGTTTGCGGGGTGCTCCTACCTGCTCGCGCTCGGCGCGATCCAGCTGTTGTTGCCCCGCCTGCCACTGGAAGGAATGGGTGACGTGATGCCGGTACCGGGCCATTGATGACGGCGACGACGCAAGCGAAGCGGCCGCTGCCGATGGCGGCCGACCTTTATGGTGATATCGAGCCGTCGCCCAGGGCGACCTGGCACGGCTATTGGCCCGGCCTGGCGGTCGTCGCGGCCGGTACGCTCGCGGCGGGCTTCCTGTCCGATCATTACGGCGTCCCGGTCACGCTGATGGCCCTGCTGATCGGCCTTGCGCTCAATTTCCTCAGCGCCGATGCGCGGCTCACGCCCGGCCTCGCCTTCGCCTCGCGCTCGCTGCTGCGCTGGGGCATCGTCCTGGTCGGCGTGCGGATCACCTTCGGGCAGATCGTCGCGCTCGGCCCGGTCGCGCTGCTCTGCGTGCTGGCGATCGTCGCGCTGACGATCGGCGCCGGCATCCTGGCCGCGCGCCGGCTCGGCTTCGACAGCGCGTTCGGCGTGCTCGCCGGCGGCGCGGTGGCGATCTGCGGCGCTTCGGCCGCGATGGCGCTGGCAACGACGCTGGGGGAGAAGCGTGCGAGCCAGGCCCAGCTCACGCTGGTGCTGGTCGGCATCTCGGCGATGAGCGCGGCCGCGATGATGCTCTATCCGCTGGTTGCCCATGCGCTGCACATGAGCGATCTCAAGGCCGGCTTCCTGATGGGCGCCGCGATCCACGATGTGGCGCAGGCGCTGGGCGCCGGCTATTCCTATTCCGACGGCGCCGGCCAGATCGCCGCGATCGTGAAGCTCACCCGCGTTGCGCTGCTCGCCCCGGTGCTCGCGGTGGTCGCGATGTTCCTGAAGGGGGAGGGGCGCGCCAAGGGACCGGGGCTGCCCTGGTTCGTCGTCGGCTTCTTCGTGCTGGCGGGGATCAATTCCTTCGGCGTGATCCCGGCGATCGTCGCGAGCGGCGCGGAGAAGCTCGCCGCCGGCCTGCTCGCCGCCGCCGTGACCGCAACGGCGATCCGCTCGCCGCTCTCGCAACTGCTCGAGGCGGGGCCGCGCCCGCTCTTCGTGATCCTCGCCGCGACGCTCGTCGCGTTCGCATTGGCGCTGGGGGCGGCGCTTTTCCTGATCGGATAGGCGCGATCGGGATCGCCGCGCCTCAGCCCGCGAACGGTCCCGTCGATGCCCGCCGCACGAATTCGAACGCGATCTCGCGCCGCTCGATCGGCGCATCCTCGCCGGCCAGCAGCAGCTCGGTCGCGACATAGCCCATGCGCCGGGTCGGCTGGCGGATGGTGGTGAGCGGCGGCCATACATAGCTGGCCAGGGAGGTGTCGTCGAAGCCGGCCACCGAAAGCTGGTCGGGCACCCGAATGTCCAGCCGGTGCGCGACGGAGAGGACGCCTGCCGCCATGTCGTCGCTCGAGGCGAAGATCGCGCTCGGCCGGCGGTCGAGCGCGAGCAGTTCCTCGGCCGCGACCGATCCCGAGGCGAAATCATAGCTGCCCTGCTTGACCAGCCCGAGATCGAGCTCGATCCCGGCCGCCTGCAGCGCGCGCATATAGCCGCTCATGCGCTGCCCGCTGGTGGCATAGCTCTTGTGCCCGGCGATGAAGCCGATCCGGCGATGGCCCAGGCCGATCAGATGCTCGGTCATCATCGCCGCGGCTCCCTCATTGTCGATGAAGGTGGAGGAGGTGAGGTCGAGCTGCGTGCCCGGCGATACGCGCACCACGCGTACCCGCCGCCGCGCCAGCAGGTCGAGCACCGCGGGATAATCGGTCACCGGCGGGGTCAGGATCAGCCCGTCGACATGCGTCGCGTCCACCAGATTCTCGACATCGGTCAGCAGGTTGGCTGAGTCGCGGTCATAGGGCTGGGCGATCATCCGCACCCCGTCCTGTTCGCAGCGGTCGCGGATCCCGGACTGCATTTCGTAGACATAATAGGGGCTGGGATTGTCGCAGATCAGCGCGATCTGGTAGCTGCGCTTGCCGGCGAGCGATCGTGCCGCGGTGCTCGGGCGGAAGTTGAGCTCGGCCACCGCGGCCAGCACCCGCTCGCGCTTGTCCGCGCCGACATATTTCTCGTTGTTGAGCACGCGCGATACGGTCTTGATCGAGACCCCGGCGACCCGCGAGACGTCCTTGATGGTAACCCGCAAAAATCTGCTCCGTGAACCCGCCGCAGATGTGCAGGAATGTCAGGCCCGGGGCAACCGGCCATCCGGGCGGAATGCCGCCGAAACGGCGCGGGCGACGTCGCCGCCGGGCAGTGCCGGGCGCCCGCGTACCGCTTCGCCGATCAGGATCAGCGCCGGCCCGCCATCGGCGCCGCCGATCGCGAGCGGCAGCAGGTCGAGCCTGGTATGCACGAGCCGTTCCGCGGCCAGGCTCACATCGCTCGCGATCAGCACCGGGGTCGCGGGCGGCATGCCGTGCGCGATCAGCCGGCGGCAGATATCGGGCGCGGCGGCGCGGCCCATATAGAAGGCGAGCGTCGTGGCCGGATCGGCAAGCGACGCCCAGTCGAGCTCGAGCGCTTCGCCCGCGCTCGCATGCGCGGTGACGAAGCGCACCTGCCGCGCCAGCCCGCGCAGCGACAGCGAGACGCCGGCGCTGGCCGCGGCGGCGCTGGCGGCGGTGATGCCCGGGCAGATCCGCACCGGCACGCCGTGGCGCGCGAGCGCGTCCATCTCCTCGGCGGCGCGGCCGAAGATCGAGGGGTCGCCGCCCTTCAGTCGCACCACCCGCTCGCCCGCCAGCGCGGCGCGCACCAGCAGGTCGTTGATGCTCTCCTGCGGTTTCGAATGCCGCCCCGATCGCTTGCCCACCGCCACCCGCACCACCTGCGCCGGGATCAGCTCGAGTACGCCCGGCCCGACCAGCGCATCGTGGAACAGGATCGTCGCGGCGCGGATCAGCTGTTCCGCCTTGCGCGTCAGCAGGTCGGGGTCGCCGGGGCCGGCACCGACCAGCCACACTTCGCCGGGGGCGATGAGGTCAGCCATAAGCCGCTTCCTTCCGGGGTGTGAGCAGGGCCGCGATCGCGGGGCGGCACGATCCGCAATTGGTGCCGGCATTCAGCGCGGCGCCGACCGCCTCGACGCTGATCAGCTTCTGCTCGGTGATCGCGGACAGGATCGTGTTGAGGCCGATATCGAAGCACACGCAGATGATCCGCCCGCGATCGGGCGCCGGCGTGGCGGGCCGTCCGGCCAGCAGCTCGAACGACGCTGCCTCGGCCTTGCCCAGTTGCGCGACCAGCCAGTCGCGCGGCGGCAGGCCCGCCCCGCGCGAGACGAACAAGGCTGCCTGCAACACGCCATCGCCGATCACCGCGGCGCGGATCACGCCGCGTTTCGCATCGATCATCTCGGCGCGCTCGCCGGCGGGGAGCAATGCGGGGAGGTCACCGATCGCGCCGTCGCCGGAGAGCTCGGTGAGCCAGCCGCTCGCGGTGCGGATGCGCGTCCAATAGGCGCAGTCGGGTGCGGCCGGCGGGTCGCGCGAGATCAGGAAGCCGGTCCAGGCCGGGGCATAGGCGCTGATCGTCGCGGGGGTGTTCTTGAAACCGGGCTGGCCCGAGGTCGGGTCGCGGTCGCGCGCCGGCAGCAAGCCGGCGCGGCCGCCCGAGCTGGTCTGGTCGGTCCAGTGGATTGGCACGAACAGCTCGCGCCGCCGCTGGCCGAGCGTACCGGCGACGCGGAAGATGCTCGCCCCCTGCGGTGTCGCGACCCGCGCCAGCCCCCCATCGGTCAGGCCGAGCCGCTGCATCGTGTCGGGATGCACTTCGACTAGCGGCTCGCGGCGGTGCTGCGACAGTTTCGGCGACAGGCCGGTGCGCGTCATGCTGTGCCACTGGTCGCGATAGCGCCCGGTGTTGAGGCGCAGCGGGAAGGCGCGGCTGCCGTCGTTGCGCGGGGTGTAGGCCACCGGCACCAGCCGTGCCCTGCCGTCGGGTGTCGCATAGCCGCGCGCGGCAAAGGGGGAGGCGCCGCCCCATTGGAACGGCTCCAGCGCGTCATAGCCCTGGTCGCTGATCGTCGCCTTGTCGGCGATATCGAGCACGCGCGCGCCGTCATTCTCGAAGCCGGTCTGCGCCGCGAATTCGCGGAAGATGCTGGCTGCATCGGGAAAGTCGAACCCCGCAAAGCCCATCCGCTTCGCCACCTCGGCAATCGCCCACCAGTCGGCGCGCGCCGCGCCCGGCGGCGCCATGAAGCTGCGCTGGCGCGAGATGCGGCGCTCGGAATTGGTGACCGTGCCGTCCTTCTCGCCCCAGCCCAGCGCGGGCAGCTTCACCTGCGCGTAGCGCGCGGTATCGGTCGCGGTGATACAGTCGGAGACGACGACGAACGGGCAGTTGGCCAGCGCGATCCGCGCCAGGCGCGCATCGGGCAGCGAGACGGCGGGGTTGGTCGCCATGATCCACACCGCCTTGATCCGGCCCTTCGCCATCGCGTCGAACATGTCGACTGCCTTCAGCCCGGGGCCGGGGCAGATCGTCGGCGATTGCCAGAAGCGTTGCGCCCGGTCGCGCTCCGCCGGGCTGAAGCCCATATGCGCGGCGAGCGTCGAGGCGAGCCCGCCGACTTCGCGCCCGCCCATCGCATTGGGCTGGCCGGTGATGCTGAACGGTCCCGCGCCGGGCTTGCCGATCCGCCCGGTCGCGAGATGCAGGTTGATGATCGCGTTGGCCTTGTCGGTGCCGCTGGTCGACTGGTTCACCCCCTGGCTGAACAGCGTGACGGTGCGTGGGTGCTCCGCAAAGAGGTTATAAAATGATTGTAGATCAATGGGTTCTATGTCGCACATCTTCGCGATGTCGCCGGCGGGCGGGGCCTTCCAGAAGCCCTGCGGCACGCTGACATGCTCGGCGAGATAGCGGCCGTCGAGCCGCCAGATCGACCGCATCTCGGCGAGCAGCCCGGCGAACAGCGCGACATCGGTATCGGGCGCGATGGCGAGGTGCAGGTCGGCGCGCTCGGCCGTCTCGGTGCGCCGCGGGTCGATCACCACCAGCTTCGTGCCATGCGCCGCCCGCGCCGCCTCGATCCGCTGCCACACGATCGGGTGGCACCAGGCGGTGTTGGATCCAACAAGAATAATAAGCCCTGCTTTGTCGAGATCATCATAGCTGCACGGCACCACATCCTCGCCGAACGCGCGGACATGCGCCGCGACGGCACTCGCCATGCAGAGGCGGGAATTGGTGTCGATATTGGCCGTGCCGATGAATCCCTTCATCAGCTTGTTCGCCACGTAATAATCCTCGGTCAGCATCTGCCCCGAGGCGTAGAAGGCGACGCTGTCCGGGCCATATTCAGCGATCGTCGCGGCGAAGCGGCTGGCAACAAGGTCTAGCGCCTCGTGCCAGCCGGCCCTCTCCGACCCGATCATGGGATGCAGCAATCGTCCTTCGAGCCCGATCGTCTCGCCGAGATGCGTGCCCTTGGAACAGAGCCTGCCGCGATTGGCCGGGTGATCGCGGTCGCCGGCGATGACGGCGGTGCGCGGGCCCGTTGGCGTGGCGATCACGCCGCACCCGACGCCGCAATAGGCGCAGGTGGTCCTTACCTTGTGGCCCTCCCCTTCAGGGGAGGGGAATGTCATTGCACCCCCGCAAGCGCAGCCGCGCGCCCGATCAGGATCCGCCCGCCATCGATCTTGACCGGGATCACCGGCACGCAGCCCTTGTCTTCGCCCAGCGCCTCGCCCGTCACCAGCGAGATCCGCCAGTTGTGCAGCGGGCAGGTCACGGTCGTGTCGTGGACGATCCCCTGGCTGAGCGGTCCGGCCTTGTGCGGGCACTGATTGGCCAGCGCATAGACCTGGCCGTTGGCGGTGTGGAAGATCGCGATCTCGCGTCCGCCCCTGACGGGCAGGGTGCGCGCGCCGAGCGCCGGGAGCTGGTCCACCGGTCCGATATCGAGCCATTCGGGTTCCATCACGCGACCTCCAGCGAACGAGCGACAGGGGCCCGTGCCGGGCGGATCTCGGCAAGATGCTGGTGGAGCTTCCAGTCCTCGCCGGCGGCGCGCTTCGCCCAGGGATCGTCCTGCATGAAGCTCTGCGAATAGAGGAAGCGCGCCCGCAGCGCCTCGCGGCCGATGTCGTCCTCGACGATGCGCTGCCTGATATAGTCGATCCCGACCCGCTCGACCCAGGGCGCGGTGCGATCGAGATAGCGCGCTTCCTCGCGATAAAGCTGGATGAAGGCAGCGCAGTGGTCGAGCGCCTCCTGCTCGGTCGCGACCTTGCACAGGAAATCGGTGCCGCGCAGCTTGATCCCGCCATTGCCGCCGATCGACAGCTCGTAGCCGCTGTCGACGCAGATCACGCCGATATCCTTGATCGACGCTTCCGCGCAGTTGCGCGGGCAGCCCGAGACGGCGATCTTGAACTTGTGCGGCATGAAGCTGCCCCAGGTCATCTGCTCGATCCTGATGCCGAGCCCTGTCGAATCCTGCGTGCCGAAGCGGCACCATTCGGAGCCGACACAGGTCTTCACCGTGCGCAGCGCCTTGGCATAGGCGTGGCCGCTGACCATGCCCGCGGCATTGAGGTCGGCCCAGACGGCGGGCAGGTCCTCTTTGCGGATGCCGAAGATGTCGAGCCGCTGGCCCCCGGTGACCTTCACCATGCGCGCCTGATATTGCTCGGCGACGTCGGCGATCGCGCGCAGTTCCTTCGGGTTGGTGACTCCGCCCCACATGCGCGGCACGACCGAGTAGGTACCGTCCTTCTGGATATTGGCGTGCATCCGCTCATTGACGAAGCGCGACTGGTTGTCGTCGACGAACTCGCCCGGCCAGGCACAGAGCAGATAGTAATTGAGCGCCGGCCGGCAGGACGAGCAGCCGTCGGGGGTGGTCCAGTGCAGTTCCTGCATCACCTGCGGAATCGCCTTGAGCGATTTCTCGATGATCAGCCGGCGGACATCCTCATGCGTGAAGCTGGTGCATTTGCAGACCGTCGGCGCCGCGCGCTCGCCGGCATAATCATCGCCCAGGGTGATGGCGAGCAGGCCTTCGACCAGCCCGGTGCAGGACCCGCAGGACGCCGATGCCTTGGTGCAGGCCCGCACGGCGTCGAGCGTGCCCGCGCCGCCCTGGATCGCCGCGACGACCTTGCCCTTGGATACGCCATTGCAGCCGCAGATCTCGCCGTCGTCGGGCATCGCCGCGACGGCGGCATTAGGGTTTGCCGATGCCCCTCCTCCCGAAGCGAAGGCTTGACCGAAGATCAGCGCGTCGCGGATCGACGCGACATCCTCCTGCTTCTTGAGCAGGTCGAAATACCAGGCGCCGTCCTGCGTATCGCCATAGAGGACGGTGCCGATCAGCCGGTCGCCCTTGACCACCACGCGCTTGTAGATGCCGCGCGAGGCGTCGCGCATGACGATGTCCTCGCACCCTTCGCCGCCCGAAAAGTCGCCAGCCGAGAAGACGTCGATCCCGGAGACCTTGAGCTTGGTCGACGTGACTGAGCCGCCATAGCCGCTGGGCGTCGCGACCAGCGCGTCCGCGAGGCTGCGGCACATCTCCCACAGCGGCGCGACCAGGCCGTAGACCTGGCCCTGATGCTCGACGCATTCGCCGACTGCGAGGATATTCTCGTCCGAGGTGACGAGGTGATCGTCGACATGGACGCCACGCCCGATCGCCAGCCCGGCGTCGCGCGCGAGCTTCACATTGGGGCGGATGCCGACGGCCATCACCACGAGGCTGGCGGCGATCTCGCGCCCGTCCTTCAGCCGTACGCCCTCGACCTTGCCCTGGCCGAAGATTTCCGCGGTGTCGGCACCGGTCAGGATCGTCTGGCCGCGCCGTTCCAGCTCTTCCTTGAGCAGCCATCCGGCAGCCTCGTCGAGCTGGCGCTCCATCAGCGTGGGCATCAGGTGCAGCACCGTCACCTTCATGCCGCGCAGGTACAGGCCGTGCGCCGCCTCGAGCCCGAGCAACCCGCCGCCGATGACGACGGCATCGCCGCCGGCTGAAGCCGCACGCAGCATCGCGCCGACATCGTCCATGTCGCGGAAGGTGACGACGCCGTGCAGGTCATGCCCCGGCACCGGAATGATGAACGGATCCGAACCGGTCGCGAGCAGCAGCTTGTCATAGCGCTCGATCCGCCCCGAGCGCGCCGCGATCGTCTGTCCGGCACGGTCGATCGCCACGACCGGGTCGCCCGCGACCAGCTCGATCCCGTTATCGGCATACCAGGCGTGATCGTTGATCACGATATCCTCGAACGCCTTGTCGCCCGCGAGCAGCGGCGAGAGCATGATCCGGTTATAGTTTACCCGTGGCTCGGCGCCGAAGATCGTGACGCGATAGCGCTCGGCATCGCGCGCCAGGATTTCCTCGACGGCACGGCATCCGGCCATGCCGTTGCCGATGACGACGAGATGCGGTTTTGGGTTGGTCATGACAGGGCCCATTCGAGCGAGAGCCACAGCTTCTTCGTATCGGTCGCGAAGCCATGGGCGGAATAGTCGGCATATTTGACGAGCGCGGAATATCTGCCGCGCTTCAGGCTGGCCTGGACGTCGATCTCGTCGCCATAGCGTTGGCCGAGCCGGTCGCTGTCGAAGCGGTGATAGACAGCGGTCAGCCCGATCTCGTCGAAGCCCGCGACCCTCTTCCACCCATAGCCGATCGAGCCATAGGCATCGCGCAGGCCGTTGGGTGGGGTCACCAGGAACTTGTCGGCCCAGCCGTTGAACTTGTGCAGAGTCGCAAGCGGCGTCTGGAAGCTGGTCAGCGCAGCGCCCTTGTCCGCGCCAAGCACCTCATAGCCCCCGCCCAGGCTGAACGCCTTCACGCCCAGCCCCAGTTCGCCGGCATAATAGCTGGCGGCATAGCGGTTCGGATTGCGATGATAGTCACTCTGCCGGGCGAAGCTCGCGGCATAGCTCAGCTTCACCGTATGGCCCAGTGCCGACGCACCCGCGAAACGACCGCCATAGGTCTGGCTGCTGTTGGCGAACACCAGCCTCTGGTCCTGGTCGACCAGATAGGCGAAGCCGGTGAGCGTGCCGAGCTTCATGGTGTAGCCGAGATTGGCGAAGACATTGTCGCCACCGATCGCCGGCAACCGCGCCGGGCCATAGCGGTTGCCGCCGTCGACGCCCCAGATCGTGCGATCGGCGCGAGCATAGGTGAGATCGGCCCTGAAGCCCTTCACGCCCGACCATTCAACCCGCGCCGCGTCGAAGGTCTGTTCATTGTCGCGCCAGCCGACGGAACCGACAAAGCGTTGGTCGTCGAGATTGATCCGCTGCCGCCCGATCGTGACGATCGTCTTGGGCAGGCCGCGATACTGGAGTTGCGCGCGGTTCAGCTCGATATTCTGCGGGTCGGCGACGAGCGGAAAGCCGGTCTTGCCGTTCAGCCCGCTATTATACCGTTCCGAGATGGCCAGCGTGGCTTCACTCTCGACCAGGATCGAGACATTCCCCGACTTTGCTTCCAGTCCGGCACGGATCCGCGCCGTGAGGGCATCGGCATCGCTGGTGATCGGCGCCTGTTCGACATGCTCATAGCGGATCCGCGCATCGATCAGGGGTTTGAGGTCGAGGGGGTCGGCCAGGGCCGGCGACGACGCCAGCCCCGCCATCAGGATCGGCCAGGCGCGCATCAGATCCGCACTCCGGCCACATCGCCCCAGGTCGAGCGCCAGCGATGCTTGACCGAAAGCAGGCCGAGCAGGGCGATCGCGGCCAGTCCGGCAAAGATCAGGAAGCCGCTCGCCGGGCTGCCGGTATATTGCTTCGCGAAGCCCAGCGAAGAGGCGAGGTAGAAGCCGCCGATCCCGCCGCCAAAGCCGACCAGCCCCGTCATCACGCCGATCTCCTTGCGGAAACGCTGCGGCACAAGTTGGAACACAGCGCCGTTGCCGAAGCCGAGCGTTGCCATCACCAGCAGGAAGAGCCCCAGCGCCACCACCAGCGAGCCCGGATTGGTGCTGATTGCGACCAGGGTGGCGGCGGCCACCGAATAGACGATCGTCAGCGTCGTGATGCCGCCGATCTTGTCCGCCACGCCGCCGCCGATCGGGCGCACCAGCGATCCGATGAACACGCAGGCCGCGGTGCAATAGCCCGCGATCACCGGAGTAAGCGCGAACTGGTCCGTAAAATAGATCGACAGGCTGGCGGCGAGCCCGACGAAACCACCAAAGGTCACGCCGTAGAACAGCATGAACCACCAGGCATCAACCTCCTTGAGCACGGCAAGATATTCGGCAAAGCGCTTCGGTGCAGGCTGATCGGGAGCGTCCTTGGCAATCGCCATGTAGATCACGAAAACGATGATCAGCGGGATCGCGGCGAGGCCGAACACGGCGCTCCAGCCGAAGATCCTGGCCAGTACCGGCGCGAACAGCGAGGCGAGCACGGTGCCTGAATTGCCCATGCCGGCAATACCCATCGCCTTGCCCTGATGCTCGGCCGGATACCAGCGCGAGGCCAGGGGCAGCGCGACCGCGAAGCTCGCCCCGGCGAAGCCGAGCACGATACCCACGGCAAGCGTGCCCGCAAAACTGCTGACGCCGAAGGCCCAGGCGGACAGCAGCCCGACGATCACGATGATCTGCCCGATCGCTCCGGTGCGTTTCGGCCCGATCCGGTCCACCAGCACGCCGTTGACGAGCCGGAGGACGGCACCGGCCAGCGTCGGCACCGCGACCATGAGGCCCTTCTGTGCCGGGGTGAGCCCCAGATCCTTGGAAATAATCGGCGCGAGTGGGCCGAGCAGGACCCAGACCATGAAGGCAAGGTCGAAATAGAGGAATGCCGCGATCAGCGTCGGCCGGTGGCCGGCATTCCAGAAGCCGTCAGTCTTGGTGGCGGCCTGCGCGGCGCGCGGCGGTTGCCGTTCCGCCAGCAATCCATCGGCCAGTGCCTGCACTTGCGTCATCGTCCCGATCCCCTTCGAGCAAACGCAAAAAAGCCGCCGCGACGCCCGTTGCGAAACGGAGCCGGACGGCGACTTTGCCAAAAATTTCGGTGATACCGGGTGCTACTTCGTTGCAGCGATCCGGCGGTCGATGGGAAGCTGACGCGGTTCAGGATTCGATGCAAGTGTTTTTTGCGCCGCAGCGCAAATCAGGGCCGAATCGTACCTGCCAGATATGCATGCAAGGCGTCGGGATCGAAGCTGCGGGCGTCGAAGAAGCGATCGGCGCCCAGAATCAGGCGCCCCTGCGTCGTCCCCACGCCGAGCGATTCGGCGATTCCGCCTTCGAGCTTGGAACTGGCGCCCGGCAGCGGAACGCCGAGCGGGCGCAGCGCCGCACGGTAGACATCGGGCCGGAAAACATGCTGCGCCGCACGGTAATCCGCCTCATTCTCGCTCGTATGGCCGGCAAGGCACATCTGCGCATAAAGCCACGCCGCCTGGCTGACCCAGGGGAAGTTCGCCGCCTCGCGGTGCTGGAACATGAAGTCCGGGACATGGATCGCGGGGAAGCCGCGGGCAAACAGGATCTGGTCCGAAATCGCGCGCCGGATCAGTTCGGCGGATCCGTCGAGATAGTCGGCCCGTGCCAGGATCGCTGCGATCTCGTCGAGCCGTGCCGGGTCGACGAACGCCACGCCGGCGCGATACAGCGCCCGGATCAGCCGATGGGTGAGATCCGGGTGTTCCTCCATGCGTGCGGTCCGCATCGCCAGCACCTTCTCGACGCCGCGCAGCCAGATTTGGGACGTCACCGCGACGATCACCCCCACGCCGCGGTCGACTGCCACGCTGTTCCAAGGCTCGCCGACACAGATGCCGTCCACCTCGCCGCCCGCCAGCGCGTCGGCGGCGAAGGGCGGCGCGACCGTGACGATCTCGACGTCATGGTCCGGATCGATCCCGCAGCCGTTCAGCCAGTAGCGTAACATATAGTCGTGGCTCGAATAGCGATGGACCACGCCGAAGCGCAGCCGCTTGCCGCCACCGCGCACGATCGTCGCCAGCTTCGCGCCGATCGCCGCCACGTCGCCCGGGCGCCCCACGGTGGTGACCCGCTCGGCGAGGTCGGGGCGAAGCGTGATCGCATTGCCGTTCAGCCCCAGCACGAACGGCACCGAGATCGGCGTCGCAGGCCGGCCCAGCCCGAGCGTCGTCGCGATCGCCAGCGGCGCCAATAGGTGCGCCGCATCGCTATGGCCGTAGAGCAAGCGGTCGTTGACCGTTGCCCAGCTCATGTCGCGGACCAGCGTCAGGTCGATCCGCTCCTCCTCGGCGAACCCCAGTTCCCGGGCCAGGATCGGCAGGGCTGCGTCGACCAGGGGCAGGAAGCCGATGCGGAAAGGCGTATTGCTCACAGGTCCCCCATCAGCCGGTCGGCCGTGACGATCGCGTCCGCCACGTCGCCGATGCGCCGGCCGCTATCCATCGCTGCCTTGCGCAACGCCGCATAGGCGGCTGGTTCGTCGATCCCGCGCTTCTTCATCAGCAACGCCTTGGCCTGGTCGATCGCCTTGCGCTCGGCCAGCGCGCTGCGCGCTTCGTCGAGCTCGGCGCGCAGCCGCGAATAGGCGCGAAAGCGGCGGATCGCGAGTTCGAGCACCGGCTTGATCCGTTCCTTCTTCAGCCCGTCAACGACATAGGCGGAAACCCCGGCGTCGATCGCGGCTTCGATTCCGGCGGTATCGCTCTGGTCGACGAACATCGCGACCGGCCGCGCCATGGCGCGCGACAGGGCGAACAATTCCTCCAGTTCGTCGCGGTGCGGATTGGCGAGGTTGATCAGCACGACGTCGGGCGCGAAGGCCTCCAACCGCGCCGCGATGCCCTGGCGATCGGTGAACACGGCATTATCGCTCAGGCCCGCATCGCGCAGGCCCTCCTCGATCACCGCAGCGCGGCCGGCGCTTTCATCGACTATCGCAATTCGCAAGCCAGGACCCCTGTCGCTGCGCTGCGGCATAGGCCGTTCGGGCGCACGACTTCAAGCGCCGCCGATGTTCAGGGTTGCTCCGCGAGCGAGAAGATGCGGCGTGCGGGCGTCCATTTTGCATCGTCGCCCGCCCAGGACAGCGGGCGTTGGACCTGATCCATGCGGGCTTCCCAGGCCTGCACCGCCTGGTTCGTCGCATCGGCCGCCGCCTTGGCGTCCGGATCGAAAGCGTCGTCGGTCTCCATCACCATGACGAGCCGATTCCCGGTGCGGTAGATCTCCATCGCCGCGATGCCCGCCGCCCGGATGCTGGCGCCGATCGCCGGCGGCAGCGCGCCGGCGGCATGCCATGCTTCATATCGGGCGATCGCCTCGGCCTCGTCGACCAGATCGATCAGCAACACATGGCGCATCGCTGCCCCTCCTAGTTGACCCAGCCGCCGTCGATCACATGCACGGCCCCGGTCGTGAACCCTGCCTCGTCACTGGCGAGATACAGCGCGAGCGCAGCGATCTCGTCGGCGTGGCCCAGCCGCCCCATCGGCTGGCGCGCGACAAATGCGGCGTGCGCCCCTTCATAGTCGCCCGTATCCCGTAGTCGCTGCTGCAGCGAGGGGGTATCGACCGTCCCCGGACAGATCGCGTTGCAGCGCACGCCGCGCCCGACGAAATCAGCCGCCACCGCCTTGGTCAGCCCGATCACGCCGGCCTTGGTTGCGCCATAGGCGAAGCGGTTGGGGATGCCCTTCACTGAACTCGCGATCGACGACATGTTGACGATCGCGCCGCGTCCCTTGTCGAGCATGCCCGGCAGGAAGGCGCGGGTCGTGCGGTACATCGCGGTCATGTTGAGATCGACCGAAAAGGCCCAGTCGCGCTCGTCGCAGTCGAGGATCGAGCCACTCGCCACCACCCCGGCGACGTTGAACAGCACGTCGACCGGCCCGACCGCGTCGCGCAACGCCAGGATTGCCTCACCGTCCGTTACGTCGAGCGCACGGCAGTCGCAGGTGTCGAGGCCCGCCAGCGCTGTAGCGTCGCGATCGGTTGCGATCACGGTCGCGCCCTCGGCAGCGAACAGCAGCGCGGATGCGCGCCCGATGCCCTGTCCGGCGGCGGTAATCAGGGCGGTCTTGCCCGCGAGTCTCTGCGTCATGATGCCTCTTGCCGAAGGGGGGTGTCTGCCTGGTCGAGGTCGTGCCACACCGCCTCGGGGATTTGTGCTGCGATCCGGGCGAGCGTGTCACGCACTTGCGCGACGCCGACGATCCCGGGAAGCACGCTCGCCACCTGCGGATGTCGCAACGGGAATTGCAGTGCGGCAGCGGGCAGCCGCACGCCGTGGGCTGCACATATGCCGGCGAGCCGGCGCGCGCGCGCCAGGATTTCCGCCGGCGGCGTCTCGTAATTATAATGGAGGTCGGCGCCGTCGCCGAAATCGTCCTGTGCCAGGATCCCGCTGTTATAGGGCCCGCCGATGATCACCTGCACGCCGCGCCCGGCGCAGAGATCGAAAAGCGCCGCTGCGCTGCGGTCGAGCAAGGTGTAACGCCCGGCGAGCAGGATCACGTCCAGTTCGACGTGCGACACGAGGTCGAGGCAGGCAGCCACTTCGTTCACGCCGATCCCGATCGCATCGACCGCGCCGGCGTCACGCAGCGCGCGCATCGCAGGATAGCCGCTGTCGAGAAAGACCCGGCGATGATGTTCAGCCTTCGCGCCATGGGTCATCGCGCCGAGATCGTGCGCGAGCAGGATCTCGATCCGCTCGCGCCGCAGCCGAGACAGGCTCGCCGCATGCGATCGCCGGATGCCGTCGGCGCTGTAATCGAACACCGGCTCGAACGGGTCGGCATCGACAAAGCCGTGCCGCGTGCCACCGAGGAGCGTCGGCTCCAGCAAACGCCCGACCTTGGTCGAGACGATCGCGGGCGTGCCCGCTTCCGCCAGCGCCGCACCGAGGCGGCGCTCTGCCAAACCGAAGCCGTAATGCGGCGCGGTATCGAAATAGCCGATTCCCGCCTCGATCGCGGCGCTGAGCGTCGCGCGTGCTTCCGTATCGGAAACGGCGCGATAGAGATTGCCGATCGCTGCAGTGCCCATGCCGAGCCGGGGCAGGGTGAGGCTGCTCATGCTGCGATCCGCAGGTAGAAGCGCCGCGCGCTGCCGCCGAACACGGCGTCGCGATCAGTGGCGGGAACGGCCCCGCGCGCCAGCGCGAGCCATCCCGCATAGTCGCCCCGCAGATTGAGTACCGGCCAGTCGCTCCCCCAGATCACGCGATCGCTGCCGAAGAGCGCGAGCAGCGTGTCGATATAGCGGAGCACGATCTCCGCCGGCTGGCCGGGCGCCGTCTCGGTCAGCAACCCGGAGAGCTTGCAGGCGACCCCGGGTCGCTGCGCCAGCGGGGCCAGCAGCGCGCGCCACGCGTCGTGCTCACCTGCGCCGATCGCCGGCTTGGCCGCGTGATCGATCACGATGCGCAGGTCGGGGTGGCGCGCGGCGAGCCGGTCGAGCGCGGCGAGATGCCGCGGCCGGATCAGCGCATCGAGCGTCAGGTTCCGCGCCGCAAGGCATGCCAGCCCGGTATCGAGCGCCGGATCGTCATACCAGTCAGGCGCGCGATCCTGTACCATCGGCCGAATCCCGACGAGGGGGCCTGTCGCGATCTGGGCATCGAGTCGCGTCGCGACATCCGCCGCCGTGAGGTCGGTCCAGCCCACCACACCGGCCACTCCCTGTTCCAGCAGCCACTTCGTATCGCGCTCGCTTTCCTGGCTCTGCACCAGGATCGCGCGGTCGACGCCGAGCGGCCGCGCGAGGCTGCCGAACTCTGCCAGTTCGTGGTCGCGGTGGATTGCCGAAAGATCGGCGGTCGGCCAGCTGCAGTCATTCTGCCCCAGCCGCCACAGATGGATATGCGCGTCGATCAATGCGCCACGCCCTTTCCTGCCGGGACATCGGCAAGATGCGTCCGCGCGAACAGCGCCACCACCGCGAAGCAGAGCGCCGGAACCGCCATCGCCGCGCGGATCGTCCCTGCGGTGTCGGAGGCGATGCCCATCAGCGCGGTCAGCACGGCTCCGCCAATGATCGCCATCACCACCAGCGATGCGCCCGGCTTGGTCAGCGGCCCGAGGTCGCGCAGCGCGAGCACGAAGATCGTGGGGTACATGATCGACATGAAGAAGCTGCTGGCGACCAGTGCCGCCACTCCGGCATGCCCGCCGACCAGGCTTGCGAACAGGCATAGCAGGGTGTTGATCGCGGCGAAGGCCAGCATCAGCCGCGCGCCGCTGATCCGTGCGAGCAGCGCGCTGCCGACGAAACGCCCCACCATGAACAGCGCGAGCGATCCGGTGAGCAGCCAGGCAGCGTTGCGCTGGCCGAAGTCGGGCAGGGCCGCATCGACATAGCGGATCAGATAGCTCCACACGCCGACCTGCGCGCCGACATAGAAGAATTGTGCGGTGACGCCGAACAGGTAACGCGGCCGCCCCAGCAGCGCACGATAGCCGGCGAGACTGCCGGTGCCGTCGGTCCTGAGGCGCAGCGCCCTGGGCGGAAAGCGCGTGGCGGCCAGCAGCGCTGCCCAGCCGAGCACCACCGCGGCGATCAGCATATAGGGGAGGCGCACCGCCTGGGCGTCGGCGAGGACGGAGGCGGGGCCGTCCGATCCCGGCAGGATCAGCAGGGCCCCCAGCGTCACGCCGGTGATCGAGCCAAGCGGGTTGAATGCCTGCGCGAAATTGAGCCGACGCTCAGCGCTCTCGGCCGGGCCCAGCTCGGCGACCATCGGGTTGGCGGCGGTCTCCAGAAAGGCGAGTCCGCTCGCGATCACGAACAGCGCGAGCAGGAAGAAGCCATAGCTGAGCGCAGCGGAGGCCGGCCAGAACAGCAAGGCCCCGAGGCCGAACAGGCCAAGCCCGAAGATCACCGCGGCCTTGTAGCCGAAGCGCTGCATGAACAGCGCAGCCGGAATCGCGAAGCAGAAATAGCCGAGATAAAAGGCGGATTGCACCAGCCCCGACTGAAAATCGCCCAGTGCGAACACGCGGCGAAAATGCGCGATCAGCACATCGTTGAGATTGTTGGCGACACCCCAGAGGAAGAACAGTCCGATCACCAGGATCAGCGCGCGCAGGCTGGTCCGCTCGGCCGGCGCGGCGGGTGGGTCGTTGGCCTCGGTGATGACGCCTGCAATCGGCATTCTGCTCTCCCCGCAATGCCCGCTCCTTGTCTCGATGCGGCGGACTTTGGCGGGTGATAGCCGAAGGTCCGGAGGTTGTGAAATGTGAAAATCGTTTTTACTGGTACTGAAAATTGGTTGCGACAGCCAGTCGGGCCGACGTATCGAATGTGCCGAGCCCGCTTCCATCGGTGAGTGGGACGCGCGGGCCGAGGGGATGGGATGATGCAGGAAATTTCGCGCCGAGCCGTGCTGCAGGCGGGCACGACCCTTGCGCTGCTGCCCGCTGGGGCCCTGGCCCAGCCGCCGGTCCGCGAGGAAGCCGTGGAGCTCTGGCCCGGCGCCATGCCCGGTGATCGCGGCAGCCGGATCGTGGCGAGGACCGATGACCAGTCGAAGGATCCCGCGCACCCGGATCGCTGGCTCACCGGTATTGCCCGCCCGGCGCTGATCGTCTGCCGGCCGGCCAGGCCCAACGGCGCGGCGGCCGTGCTGATTCCCGGCGGGAGCTATCGCTTCCTCGCCTATGACAATGAGGGGACAGCGCAGGCACGCTGGCTCAATGCGCTGGGCGTCACTGCCTTCATCCTGAAATATCGCCTGCCGGTCGAGGGCTGGGATGGGCGTGCGGACGTGGCGCTGCAGGATGCGCAGCGCGCAATGCGCATCATCCGGGCCGGGGCCGGCGGCTTCGGCATCGATCCGGCCCGCGTGGCGGTGCTCGGCTTTTCGGCAGGCGGCCATCTCGCCGCGTCGCTGGCGACCGGCCACGCCGAACGGGTCTATGCACCGGTCGATGCTGCCGACCGGCTTTCCGCCCGGCCCGATATGGCGGGCCTGATCTATCCCGTCATCACCACGATTGCTGGCTTCGGTCATGCCGAATCGCGCGACAATTTGCTCGGCGCCGATGCTCCGGCGGCACTGCGCCAGCATCGCTCGGTCGAACTGCGCGTGGATGCGCAGACTCCGCCGACCTTCCTGGTCCATGCGGCGGACGACGGCCTGGTGCCGGTCGAGAACACGCTTGCGTTCCATGCCGCGTTGCTGGCGGCGAAGCGGCCCGCCGAACTGCACGTCTTCGACGAGGGCGGCCATGGCTTCGGTGTCCGCGCGCCGCGCACCTTGCCTGTCTCGCACTGGCCGGAGCTCTTCACGGCCTTCGCCGCGCGCAAGGGCGTGTTTCCGTGAAGACGGCCCTGCTCGGTCTTGCGGCATGCCTCTCGGTCGCCGTGCCGGCCGCCGCGCAGGATCATTATCAGAGCTCGCCCCCGCGTCGCACCGTGGTCGAGAAGGACTGGGGCCCCTGGCTCGGGCCGTATCGCGCGAAGCTGGTGCCCAGCCTGATGCAGGATTTCGGCGAGCGCTATCTCTATGCCGCTGCCAACAGTGCATTGCCGCCGCCCCGGCCGGGCGAGCGACGCGTGGTGTTTCTCGGGGATTCGATCACGGACCTGTGGGATCTGTCGAAGAGCTTCCCGGGCAAGCCCTATGTCAATCGCGGTATCGGCAGCCAGGTCACCGCGCAGATGCTGCTGCGCTTCCACCAGGATGTCGTTGCGCTCCACCCCGCCGCGGTCGTCATCCTCGCCGGCGTCAACGATCTGCAGGGTGTGCTCCAGCAGGAGACCGAGCAGCAGATCGAAGCCAATTACGAGGCGATGGCCGATCTCGCCGATCGCCATCGTATCCGGGTCGTGTTCGCGTCGTTGCTGCCGATCAACAATTATACCGACAATGCCCGCGACATGCTGAAGGAGCGCGATCCGGCCAGGCTGCGCGCGCTCAATGCCTGGCTGAAGGCCTTTTGCCGCAAGCGCGGCTATGCCTTTGCCGATTATTTCCCAGCGCTGGCCGATGAACGCGGCCTGCTCCAGCGCGATCTCACGCGCGACGGCATCCATCCGCTGGCCGCCGGCTATGCCCGCATGGCACCGATCGCCGCGGCGGCGATCGATCGTGTGCTGGCGGCGTTCAGCGGCCCAGCGCGCCGAAGTGGGCGGCGTCGACCGCGCCGGTTTCCCGGATCGTCTCCATCTTCCCGCTCCCGATCGCCGGGCGCCTGAGACCGAGTCCCCGTCCCCCCCCGCGGCGACCGCGCGTTGTCCATCGCCCAACCAGGCGCGCGGCGACGCCAAATGTGAAACGGGTGCGTGCATGTAAAAAATAGCGTTGGGCAAAAATGCTGCACTTGCGTGGGTTTTTGCGGGGCTGGTGAAGCCGAAGCGGTAGAAAAGACCGAGGCTCACCAGCTTAGCCCGGAGGCACGGTGCCGGGTTGCGGATCGCGCGAATGCTGCGCCGCGGCATCCATGGTTATCGCGCATACTTGAAAATGGTTTTCACCAGTGCTAGACAACGAGAGACAATCGGCGCCCCGAGGCGCATAAAAGTGGGAGGATCCAGGGACCATCGCAGTGCCGCCACGGGATGTCGCGAACCTTGTCGGGTCGCGCTGTCGGGCATGGCCGGTTTCGACGGTGTGATCTGGGCAATGAAACAAACAGCATGACGGGCGCCGGGGAAACGGCGCCGATGCAATGGGGAGGGGTCCTTAGATGATTGCTCGAATAATCGATTCAGTGCCGGCGAGGACGACCGGATATCGCCATCTCGGGGCATCCTCGCTCGCGATCGCGGCGGCGCTGTTCTCGACGTCGGCCTGGGCGCAGGCCGCGGCCGGTGGCGTCGGCGGCGGGGCTGCCGCGCAGGCATCGGATGCCGGCACGCAATCATCGGACCAGGATTCCCTTTCGACCGACACCAAGGGCGACATCGTCGTAACGGGCATTCGCGCCTCGCTGCAGAGTGCCCAGGCACGCAAGCAGAATGCCGAACAGGTGATGGATTCGATCACGGCGCAGGATATCGGCGCGCTGCCGGATCGCTCGGTCTCGGAAGCGCTGCAGCGCATCGCCGGCATCACGCTCCAGCGCACCAACGAGAATCGCGATCCCGCGCGCCTGTCGTCCGAAGGCGGCGGCGTGTTCATCCGCGGCCTGTCCTGGGTTCGCTCCGAGCTCAACGGCCGGGACGTCTTCTCGGCCAATAATGGTCGCGGGCTGAGCTTCGAGGACGTCTCGTCCGATCTGCTCGCCGGGGTCGACGTCTACAAGAACCCGTCGGCCGAACTGGTCGAGGGTGGTATCGGCGGCGTGATCAATCTGCGCACGCGCAAGCCGTTCGATGCGCCCGGCCTCGTGGTCGCGGCCTCGGGCGACTATAATTATGCCGATCTGCGCAAGAAGGGTTTCTGGTCCGGCAACGCCCTGGTCAGCGACCGCTGGAGCACGCCGCTCGGCGAGATCGGCATCCTGCTGTCCTACAGCATCGGCAATATCGGCAACCGCACGGACAGTATTTCGGCAGGGCGCTATGATCGCGCGACGCTCACCGCGGCGCAGGATGGGCTCGCCGCCGGCACCAACGTCTATATCCCCAACGGGATGGGCTATCGCCAGATCGACTGGGAGCAGAAGCGCACCGCCTTTGACGGATCGCTGCAGTGGAAGCCGAGCGACACGCTGCTGTTCACGGGCGAAGCGTTGATCAGCAAGGCCGATCCGCACGATATCGAGCACGCCGTCGGCGATTACAACGCCCCGTCGGCAGACAACTCGACCTACACCTTCGGGCCGGAGCATCAGCTCACTTCGGGAACGATAACCGACCGGCAGCTCAATCCCGATACGCGCTATGGTTCCTCCAGCAAGAAGACGCAGGACTATTCCTTCAATGTCCGCTGGACGCCCGACGAGCATTGGTCGATCGGCGCCGACGTCCAATATGTGAAGTCGACCGCGCAGGTCGTCAGCCTGACCGCCTTCACCCAGACTGCCACCCCCGCCACGATCAAGTTCGATTTCCGCGGCGACGATCCGTCGATGACCATCAGCCCAACATCGGGCAGCTTCGGCGACTGGGCGACCGGCCAGGGCGCCTATTGGTGGGCGGCTGCGATGGACCATATCGAAGACAATGAAGCGCATGAATGGGCCGAACGCGCCGACGTCGAATATACCTTCACCGACAGCCCCTTCCTGAAGTCGTTCCGGCTCGGCGTGCGCGGCACCGATCGCAACGCGATCACGCGCCAGACCGGCTATAACTGGGCGCTGCTCTCGGCCCAATATTGGGGCGGCGGGCCGCCGGTTTACCTCAACCAGACCGGCTACGATGCGACGCATCAGAATGCCGGGCTGCCGTCCCAATCGAGCCTGTTCAGCTATGGCAACTTCTTCCGGGGCCAGGTGCCTTCGGTCGGGAGCACCTTCTGGTTTCCAAGCGCCGGGCTGGTCAGCAACGGCACGGCGAACGCCTATAATTACCTGAAGAACACCGAATCCGCCGGTTGGGGCTGGACGCCCCTCAGCACCGATTATTCGCTTGCGGCGCCCGGGGCCGACAATGTCAGCGGCGGCATCAACAACCAGACCGAGAAGACCAAGGCGGGCTATGCCCTGCTGCGCTTCGGGTCCGAGGGTGGCTTCCACTTCGACGGCAACATCGGCGTGCGGATCATCGGCACGGACACGACGGCCACGGGTTCGGCGGTGCGGGTCGCGGCGCCCACGGTCGGCAGTTGCGTCGTCGGCACGCCGATCACGAGCGGACCGCGCGCGGGACAGACGGTCACGCAGGCCGATTGCACGCTGCTCGCCAACGCCTTCTCCTTTGCGAGCGGCAATATCGGCGCGCTGACCCAGAAGCAGAGCGGCTCCTATACCGATGTGCTGCCCAGCCTGAACCTGCGCTTCTACCTGAAGGACAATCTCCAGCTCCGCCTCGCGGCGGCCAAGGCGATCATCCGGCCGACCTTCGCGCAGCTCAACCCCTTCACCACGCTCGGCTTCGCCTTCGATTCCGCCACGGGTATCGCCAACGGCACCGGGGTCGGCGGGCGGGTGACCGCCTTCACCGGCACGGCGGGCAATCCCGACCTGAAGCCGACCCGGTCGAACCAGTTCGATCTCAGCCTCGAATGGTATTTCTCCAAGTCGAACAGCCTGACCTTCGCTGCCTTCTACAAGGATATCAGCAACTATATCTTCGCGGGCGTGGCCTCGCAGACCTATACCAGCAACGGACAGACGCTGACCTTCGACGTGACGCAGCAGACCAATGGGTCGCACGGCACGATCAAGGGCTTCGAGGCGGCCTATACCCAGTTCTTCGACATGCTGCCCGGCCCGCTCAGCGGCCTCGGCTTCCAGGGCAACTTCACCTTTGTCGACAGCACCGGCGGTCGCAACACGGCGGTGAACGTGTTCGACTCGAACCAGACGACGAACGCCGTCCGGCCCAACCTGCCGCTCGAGGGCCTGTCGAAATATTCGTTCAACATCGCGGGCATTTACGAGAAATACGGAATCTCGGCGCGTCTGGCCTATAACTGGCGGTCGACCTATTTGCTCACGACATCGGCGGCGAACATCAATTTCCCGGTCTGGTCCGAGAATTACGGCCAGCTCGACGGGTCGCTGCTCTATTCGATCAACAAACATATCAAGATTGGTGTGCAGGGCACGAACCTGCTGAACTCGCGGACCTTCCTTGATGTCGGCGATCCCGACCTCAAGCCGCGGTACAGCTGGACGGACACCGATAGGCGGTTCGCATTTCTGGTGCGTGGCGTTTTCTAGCCCCTTCCTCACTTCGCGCCCCCGGTCCCGGCCGGGGGCGCTTTTTTCGTCGTCCTCACGCGCTATGATTGCGTAGGGGTAGTCCATGTCACACGCACCCGTCCGCAGGATCGTGATTGCCGGTGGCGGAACCGCGGGCTGGATGGCGGCTGCCCTGCTCGCGCGTTTCCTGCCCCCGCCTGGCACCGAAATCCTGCTGGTTGAATCGGACGAGATCGGCACGATCGGCGTGGGCGAGGCGACGGTGCCGCTGGTGGCGCAGTTCAACGGCGTGCTCGGGATCGACGAGCCCGATTTCGTGGCGAAGACCAACGGCACCTTCAAGCTCGGCATCGAATTCCGTGACTGGGGCGAGCCAGGCAACATCCATTTCAACGGGTTCGGCGATTTCGGCGACGCGATCCAGGGCGTCTCGCCGCACCATTACTGGCTGAAGCTGCACCGCCTGGGCGAGCGGGCGCCGATCGAGGACTGGTCGATGCCCTATGCGGCCGCGCGTCGCGACCGGTTCGCCCCGCCCGAGGCGATGCGGGGCGAGGCGGCTTTCTACAAATATGCCTATCATTTCGATGCCGGCCTCTATGCCCGCTATCTGCGCGGCTATGCGGAGGGGCGCGGCGTGCGCCGGCGCGAGGGCAGGATCGCCGAGGTGGTGCTCGATCCGGAAACCGGCAATGTCGCGCGCCTGCGCCTGCAGGGCGGCGGCGAGGATATCGCCGGCGACTTCTTCGTCGACTGCACCGGCTTCGTCGGCCTGCTGATCTCCCGGGCGCTCGGGGTGGGCTATGTCGACTGGTCGCACCTGCTGCCCTGCGACCGCGCCGTCGCGGTCGGCTGCGAGCGGCGCGGACCGATGACGCCCTATACCCGCTCCACCGCGCGCGCCGCCGGCTGGCAATGGCGGATCCCGTTGCAGCATCGCATCGGCAACGGCCATGTCTACGCCAGCGCCTTCATCTCGGACGACGCGGCGGTGGCGTCGCTGCTCGACAATCTCGATGGCGCGCCGCTCGGCGAGCCGCGGCTGCTGCGCTTCACCACTGGCCATCGCGAGAAATTCTGGCACCGCAACGTCGTCGCGCTCGGTCTCGCCGCGGGCTTCATGGAGCCGCTTGAATCGACCAGCATCCAGCTGATCCAGACCGGCCTGGCCCGGCTGGTCGAGCTGCTGCCCGACATGAGCTTCGATCCGGTGCTGATCGACGAGTATAACCGCGTCACCGCGAGCGAATATGCGCGGATCCGCGACTTCCTGATCCTGCATTATTGTCGCAGCCGCCGGTCCGAGCCGATGTGGGCGCATTGCCGGAATGCGGCGATCCCCGACGAGCTCGCGCACAAGATCGCGGTGTGGGAGGCGGGCGGCCGCGTCCCGCTCTATGCCGAGGAATCCTATCAGGAGCCGAGCTGGGTCGCGATCTTCCTGGGCAACGGCGTGCTGCCCCGGCGCTACGATCCGATCGTCGACCAGCTCGGCCTGGATCAGCTGCGCGGCGGCATGGCGCAGCGCCGCGCCGCGATCGCGCGCGCCGCCGAGACAATGCCCGATCATGCGACCTTCATCAGCCGGGCCTGCCCGGCGCCGGTGCCGGCATGACCGGCGGGGCGGAGAGCCGGGCGATCCGCTCGATCATCGTCGCGGGCGGCGGCAGCGCCGGCTGGATGGCGGCGGCCGCGCTGTCGGCGGCGCTGGTCGGCACCGGGTGCCGGATCGTGGTCGTCGAATCCGAGGAGATCGGCACGGTCGGCGTCGGGGAAGCGACGATCCCGCCGATCCAGGCGTTCAACCGTATCCTCGGCATCGACGAGGGCGAATTCGTCCGCGCGACGCAGGGCACGTTCAAGCTCGGCATCGAGTTCGTCGACTGGCTGCGGCCGGGGCATCGTTATTTCCATCCGTTCGGCCGCTATGGCGACGATTTCGGGATGACGCCTTTCCACCAGCAATGGCTGCGCGCCCGCGCGCAGGGCGATCCGACGCCGCTCTCGGCCTATTCGCTGACCGAAGCCGCCGCCTATCTCGGCCGCTTCGATCGCCCGCCGAACAATCCGCGCTCGGTCTTCTCGACCTATTCCTATGCCTATCATTTCGATGCCGGCCTCTATGCGGGGTTCCTGCGCGCCTATGCCGAGGCGCGGGGCGTCACGCGCGTCGAGGGCAAGATCGGGGGCGTCGCGCTCAGGACGGAAAACGGGTTCGTCGAGGCGCTGGTGCTGGAGGACGGGCGGCGGCTCGAGGCGGATTTCTTCCTCGATTGCACCGGCTTTCGCGCGCTGCTGATCGGGGGCGCGCTCGGCGTCGGCTACCGGGACTGGAGCAACTGGCTGCCATGCGACCGGGCGATCGCAGTGCCGAGCGCGCGCATGCCCGATCCGCCCCCCTATACGCGCTCGACTGCGCGGACGGCGGGCTGGCAATGGCGCATCCCGCTGCAGCACCGCACCGGCAACGGGCATGTCTATTGCAGCCGCTACATGGAAGACGACACGGCCGAGCGCTTCCTGCTCGAGGGTCTCGATACTCCCGCCACCGGCGATCCGCGGCGGCTGCGCTTCGTCACCGGGCAGCGCGCGGTCGCCTGGTCGCGGAACGTCGTGACGCTCGGGCTCGCCTCCGGCTTTCTCGAGCCGCTCGAATCGACCAGCCTGCACCTCGTCCAGAGCGGCATCACCAAGCTGCTTGCATGGTTCCCGGACCGCGATTTCGATCCACGCGTGGCGGCCGAATATAACCGCCAGGTCTCGCGCGAGTTCGAGTCGGTCCGCGATTTTCTCGTGCTCCACTACAAGGCCAATGCGCGCGACCTGCCCTTCTGGCAGGCGTGCCGCGAGATGGAGATTCCCGATACGCTTGCCGAGAAGATCGAGATGTTCCGCCACAGCGGGCGGCTGATCGAGCGCGAAAAGGACCTGTTCCACGAGGCGAGCTGGCTCGCCGTGATGCTCGGCCAGGGCATCAGCCCGGAACGCTATGACACGCTCGCCGACGTCATCGCGCCGAACGAGGCACGGGCCGTGCTCTCGGGGATGCGCAAGGTGATCGCCGGCACGGCGGCGGCGATGCCGGGGCACGCACAGTTCATCGAACGCCATTGCCGCGCGATCCCGCCGGCCGGCGTCTGACGAAGGGAGCAGGATCATGAGATGGACCGGGTTCGCGATCGCATGGGCACTTGGTGCGCCGCCGGCGCTGGCGCAGCAGCCCGCCGCACCACCACTCGTCACCGGGGATGCGACCGCCGGGCTGGTGTCGCGGCAGGCGATCGGCGAGGTGCATGTGGTGGCCGATCCGGTGCTGGCGAACGGGCGGCTGGTGCTCCGGATCGTCGTGCTGAACCGCGGCAAGGCGCCGGCCGAGTTCGGCCCCGCCAGCGTCTCGATCGCGCTGCCGGACGGTGCGGCGGTGCCGCTGGTCCCGCGCGAAGCGCTGCTGGCCGAGCAGGGCGGGGTGGCCCCGGGCAACGCCACCGAGGATATCAGCCAGGGCCATGCCGGTGCCGCGCTGCCGATCACGCCCAGCGGACAGACCGATGTGAGCGGCTTCACCGGCGGCATGGGCACGACGCTGGGCGGCGTGCCGCAGGGCACGATCGAGCGGTCGCAGCGACGGACCGACCCCAAGACCGTAGCGGCCGTCGCCGCGCTCGACGGGGTACTGCTCAAGCCGATGACGCTGAAGCCGGGCGCGGCGGACGGCGGGCAGGTCGTCACCACCAGGCTGAAGCGGGGCAAGACCGCGTCGGTGATCGTCACTGTCGCGTTCGACGGCGAGACGCACCGTTTCGACGTCGCGGTCCCGAAGCGCTGAGCGGTCAGGGCGGGCAGCGATGAATTTCTTGCCGCCGGCCCGGTCCGCACCCTATCTGACGGGTTCCATCCGAAGCGAACCAGCATGAGGCGCGGCGTGTCACCAGACGAGTCATCCATCGACGACGACCGCCGCTACAAGGCACCGGCCCTCGAAAAGGGGCTCGACATCCTGGAACTGCTCGCCACCGCGCGCGCACCGATGACGCTGACCGCGATCGTCAACGAGCTCGGCCGGTCGCACGGCGAGTTGTTCCGCATGGTGCAGGTGCTCGAATTCCGCGGCTATATCGAGCAGGATCCCTCGGCCGAGGGCTATCTGCTCACCGACCGGCTGTTCTCGCTCGGGATGCAGCAGCCGCGCATGCACAGCCTGGTCGAGCTGGCCTTGCCGGTGATGCGCCAGCTCGCGCTCGACCTCGGCCAGTCCTGCCATCTCGCCGTGCACACGCTGGGCGAGATGGTGGTGGTCGCGCGCATGGAATCGAGCGAGCAACTCGGCTTCTCGGTACGGGTCGGCTATCGCCGGCCGCTGCCCCAGGCGGCGTCGGGCGCAGTGCTCTATGCCTTCCAGCCCGAGGATATCCGGCGGCGCTGGGAGAAGATGCTCAACCCGCCGCTCGACGAGCTGGAACTGGAGGCCTTCCGGACCCATGCCGATGACATCCGCAAGCGACGCTTCGAACTCACGCCCAGCCGGTTCGTCGGGGGCGTTACCGATATTTCCGCGCCGGTGATGCGCGGCGGGGTCGCGGCGGCCGCGCTGACGGTGCCCTTCCTGAAGAAGCTGGGGCCGCATCTGCCCAAGGCCGATGCGGGCAATTATGTGCGCGCCGCCGCCGATCGCATCTCCGAGCAGCTGGTCGAAAGCGACAGCCGGATCTGATCCCGGCGGCTTTCCGGTGCGCTGAAGCCGACCCGTCCCGATCGTCGCCCCGGGCCCGTCCCGCAGGCCACCATGCCGCGCGCCCGGCGGCGCGGCGATCCGCGGCGCGGTGGATGCCCGGACACGTCCGGCATGACGGCAAGGAGCGCGCCAAGAATCCATCCCCGTCGTGACGACACGCGACCGCGCCACTGCGCGCTTGCGCTTCAGTATTTTCCCACCTATGAAAATGCTCATCACCCGCGAACAAAGCGTCGGGCAAGCAAAGGCTGGTGCGGAGTGCCGGGGAGGGGGCGAGTGCGTTGTTTCATGGATCGCCGTCCCGCGTATCGGGCGCGCGCATGACGACCATTACCGGCATCCGGATTCTCGACCTGCGGTTTCCGACCGCGCTGCTGCTCGACGGATCGGACGCGATGAATCCCGATCCGGATTATTCCGCCGCTTATTGCATCCTCGAGACCGACGATGCCGGCCTGTCCGGCCACGGGCTGACCTTCACGATCGGCCGGGGCAATGAGATCTGTTGCGCGGCGATCGCGGCGCTGGCGCCATTGGTGGTCGGCCTCGACCTCGACTGGATCCGGGCGGACGGCGCGCGCTTCTGGCGGCACGTGACCAGCGATAGCCAGTTGCGCTGGATCGGCCCGGAAAAGGGCGTGATCCATCTCGCCACCGGCGCGATCGTCAATGCGGTGTGGGACCTGCTGGCAAAGCAATCGGGCAAGCCGCTGTGGCAGCTGATCGCCGAGATGAGCCCGGCCGAGATCGTCGGCCTGATCGACTTCCGCTATATTTCCGACTTCATCACGCCCGGCGAGGCAGTGGCGCTGCTGGAGGCGCGCGCGGTGGGCAAGGCGGCGCGGGTCGAGACGCTGAAGGCACGGGGCTATCCCTGCTACACCACCTCGGCGGGCTGGCTCGGCTATTCGGACGAGAAGCTCCGCCGGCTGTGCGCCAAAGCAGTGGAAGAGGGCTTCGGCCATATCAAGCTCAAGGTCGGCGCCAATGCCGCGGACGACCGCCGCCGCGTGACCATCGCGCGCGAGGTGATCGGCCCCGACGTGAAGCTGATGATCGACGCGAACCAGATCTGGGACGTCGACGAGGCGATCGAGCGGGTCAACGCGCTCGCCTTCGCCAAACCCTGGTTCATCGAGGAGCCGACCAGCCCCGACGATATCGAGGGCCATCGCCGCATCCGCGCAGGGGTCGCCCCGGTCCAGGTCGCGAGCGGCGAGATGTGCCAGAACCGGGTGATGTTCAAACAGTTCATCAGCCGCGGCGCGATCGACGTGGTGCAGATCGACGCCTGCCGGCTCGGCGGCGTGAACGAGGTGCTGGCGGTACTGCTGATGGCGGCGAAGCAGGGCCTGGCGGTCTGCCCGCATGCCGGTGGCGTCGGCCTGTGCGAATATGTCCAGCATCTCTCGATGATCGACTATCTCTGCTTCTCGGGGACGACCGAGGGCCGGGTGGCCGAATATGTCGATCACCTGCACGAGCATTTCGTGACCCCCTGCGACGTGCGCGGCGCGGCGTACATGCCGCCGAGCGCTCCGGGCTTCTCGATCGAGATGAAGCCGGCGACGCTCGCCGGCTTCGCCTTCCGTCCCGTCGGCACCGCCTCGGCGGCGTGATGCGGCGGCGGGCCGCCTGGCGGATCGTCCTGGCGATCGCGGTGGGGCTCGGATCGCTGGGGCGTGCGGCGGTACCGCAGGACGCCGGCGGCGTTCGCTATGCATGGCGCAACGCGAAGGTCGGGGGCGGCGGCTTCGCGCCCGGCATCGTCTTCAGCCCGGTCGAGCGGGGCCTTGCCTATCTGCGCACCGACATGGGCGGCGCCTATCGGTGGGACCGTGCGACCGCGCGGTGGGTGCCGCTGCAGGACGGCATGGCCGAGGGCAGCTATATGGGCGTGGAGAGCATCGCGCCCGACCCGGTCGATCCCGACATCGTCTACATGGCGGCCGGCATGGGGGCGGGGACGCCGGCGGCGATGCTGCGCTCGGCCGATCGCGGCCGGCACTGGACGATCGTGCCGGTGTCGTTTCGCATGGGCGGCAACGAGGACGGCCGCGGCCTTGGCGAACGGCTGGCGATCGACCCCAACCGGACCACGACGCTGTTCTTCGGCTCGCGACATAACGGCCTGTGGCGCAGCGACGATGCCGGGGCGCACTGGGCGAAGGTAGCGGGCTTTCCGGCGACCGGCCTCGGCGCCCCCGCAGCGAAGCAGACGCATGGCGGAATCAGCTTCGTGCTGGCCGATCCGGCGAGCGGCGCGGCGGGGCGGGGATCGACGATCCTCTATGCCGGCGTCGCCGATCCCGGGGCGCACCATCTGTTTCGCTCGGGCGATGGCGGCCTGACCTGGCAGGCGGACGAGGCAGCGCCGGCACGGCTCCTGCCGGCCAAGGCAGCGATCGACGCGAAGGGCACGCTGTTCGTCACCTATGGCGATGCGATCGGCCCGAACGGGATCAGCGACGGCGCCGTGTGGCGGCGCGCCGCGACCGGGGCATGGACCGATGTGTCGCCGCCCGACCGGGCCAGCGGCGGCTTCATGGGCGTGAGCGTGGCGCGGACCGCGCCGGGGACGATCGCGGTGAGCAGCATCGATCGCTGGAATCCGGGCGACACGGTCTGGCGCTCGACCGACGACGGCGCGCACTGGACCAATCTGCGCGAGCGCAGCACGCGCGATATCAGCGCGACGCCGTTCCTGCTGCACGAAGGCAAGGGCGCGGATTTCGGCCACTGGATCGCCGGGCTGGCGATCGACCCGTTCGACGCGGCACATGCCGCCTATACGACGGGGGCCACGGTGTACGCGACGCAGCGCTTCGACGCGGCCGGCGCCTTGCCCTGGGCGCCCTGGACCGAGGGAATCGAGCAGACCGCCGTCATCACCCTGACCAGCCCGACCGGCGGGGCAACCCTGGTTTCGGGCTTTGGCGACCTGGCTGGCTTCGTCCACAGGGACCTGGAGGCATCGCCGCAGCCGAGCTTCATCAATCCCTATCTCTCGAACACCAACAATCTCGATTATGCCGGGCAGGCGCCGCTGATCCTGGTGCGCAGCGGCAGCCTGTACGAGGACCATCCGCGCGACGCGACGCTTGGCTGGTCGGCCGATGGCGGCATGACCTGGCAGCCGGTCCGCACCCCGGCGATTCGCCCGGCCGACGACCAGCCCGGCCAGCGCTACGACCTGAAGGGCGATGCGGCGATCATCGTTTCGGCGGACGGCGCGACCTTCATCGTGTGCACCCCGGTGCCGCTCGTCACGCGCGACCATGGCAGGAGCTGGGGCCTTGCGCAGGGGCTCCACCGCAATGCGCGGCCAGTGGCCGACAAGGTCGATCCGCTGCGCTTCTACTCGGTCGATTTCGACGCGAACCGGCTGCTGGCGAGCAGCGACGGCGCGCGCAGCTTCGCCCCCGTGGCGGGCAAGGGCCTGCCGGCCGAGTTGTGGCCGGGCAAGGTCTATTGGCGCGAGCAGCAATACCGGCTCGTCGCGAGCCCCTATGGCGCGGGCGACATCTGGTTCCATGTCGGCGAGGCGCTGTGGCACAGCGCCGATGGCGGCCGCTCGTTCGTCCAGGCGAGCGGCAAGCTCAGGGTCGAGCTGTTCGGGCTGGGCAAGCCGGCCGCGGGCAGCACGGTCGCCGCGATCTACGCGATCGGGACGCTCGGCACGGTGCGCGGGGTCTATCGCTCGCTCGACGGCGGCAGGAGCTGGGCGCGGATCAACGACGACGATCATCAATGGGGGCTGCGCTTCCGGGTCATCAGTGGCGATCCGCGCATCCCGGGCCGCGTCTATCTCGGGACCGACGGACGCGGACTGCTGTACGGCGATCCGGCCGGGCGTTGAATCGAGGATGGGAGATCGGAGAGGATGACGCACGGGATCGATCGCCGCCGCTTCATCGCCGGCGCCGCCGGGACGGCCGGGGCCGCGCTTGCCACGACGGCGCGGGCGCGGGCGGTGGACGCCAACTGGTCGTCGGTCATCGACGCGTTCGAGACGCCGGACTGGTTCCGCGACGCCAAGTTCGGCATCTGGGCGCACTGGAGCGCGCAGTGCGTGCCTGAGTTCGGCGACTGGTATGGCCGGCTGATGTACGTGCAGGGCAACCCCTTCTACGCGCATCACCTGAAGACCTATGGCCATCCGGCCGACACCGGCTTCCTGGAGATCGAAAACCGCTGGAAGGGGGAGCGCTGGGATCCCGAGGCGCTGATCGCGCTCTACAAGCAGGCGGGGGCGCGCTACTTCGTCGCGCTGGCCGCGCATCACGACAATTTCGATACCTGGGACAGCAGCCACCATGCGTGGAACACGCTGCGCGTCGGGCCGAAGCGCGACATCATCGGCACCTGGGAGAAGATCGCGCGGGCGGCGGGGCTGCGCTTCGGGGTGAGCAACCACAGCTCGCATGCCTGGCACTGGTGGCAGACCGCCTATGGCTATGACGCGGTGGGGCCGCGCGCCGGGCAGCGCTACGACGCGTTCAGGCTGCGCAAGGCCGATGGCGCGGGAACCTGGTGGGACGGGCTCGATCCGCAGGAGCTATATGTCGGCCCGAGCTTCGCGCCGCCCGACGGCATCGGCTCGATCGCCGCGATGGATGCGTGGCACGAGGTGCATGACGGGCGCTGGATGGAAGGATCGCCGCCCGCGCCGGCGGCGTTCGCCGAGCACTGGCTGCTGCGGCAGAAGGAACTGGTCGAGAAATACCGGCCCGACCTGGTCTATCTCGACGACAGCGCGCTGCCCTTCGGCGCGATCGGGCTCGAGGCGCTCGCGCATTATTATGCGCAGGCGCGGCAGTGGCACGGCACGGCCGATGTGGTGCTGACCGCCAAGCTGCTCACGGCCTATCAGCGCCGGGCGATGGTGGAGGATGTGGAGCGCGGTTTCAGCGACCGGCTGCGCGACGAGCCGTGGCAGACCTGCACCTGCATCGGCGACTGGCATTATAATCGCGCCCGCTTCGACAACAGATCCTATGTCCCGGCCGAGCAGGTGGTGCAGCGGCTGTGCGACGTGGTGTCGAAGAACGGCAACCTGCTGCTCTCGATCCCGCTGCGCGGCGACGGCACGATCGACAGCGAGGAGGAGAAGGTGGTCGCCGGCATCACGCGCTGGATGGCGCGCAACGGCGCGGCGGCGATCCACGGCTCGCGGCCGTGGCGGCTTTATGGCGAGGGGCCGACCAGGACCGGCGCGGGCCAGATGAACGAGGGCAAGGCGGGCACCTTCACGCCCGAGGATGTGCGCTTCACGGTGAAGGACGGGCGGCTGTTCGCGGCGCTGCTGCGCTGGCCCGAGGGGCCGGTGACGATCGCGGCGCTGGGGAGCCGGGCGCTGCCGGGGGCGACGATCGCGCGGGCGACGCTGGTCGGCGGCGGGCCCGTGACGATGGAGCGGCGCGGGGCGGGGCTGACGCTGACCCTGCCGCGCGCGGGGCCGGGAGAGTTCGTGCCGGTGATCGCGCTGGAGGGGCAGGGGCTGGCCTGAGCGGCACGCCCATCCAGGCGAAAAGCCCCGCGCGCCGCATCCGGCGCGCGGGGTGCTTCGATCAGAACGCCGCGCTGAGCGAGACGCCGTAGAGGCGCGGATCATTGTAGATACCCGCGCGGTAGTTGGAGGTGTCGATCACGCCGATCAGGTTCTTGGCGTTGGTGACGTTGCGCACGAACCCGGCGATCTCGTAGCGGCCAAAGGCATAGCCCGCCTTCACGCCCAGCTCGTTATTGCCGTCCGAGGTATATTCGACCGTCTTGTAGAGCACATAGTTGATCTTGCCCTGCAGGCTGAAGTCGCTGGCCACGAACAGCCGGCTGTCGCCGCTCAGCGGCACGTCGTAGCGCGCGCTGATGTTGAAGTTGTAGTCGGGCGCGTTGGGCAGGCTGTTGCCGTCGATCTGCGCGTAATAGTTGCTGCCGACCTTGACCACCGGGTTGAGCACCGTCTGCGACTGCACGCCGCCTGCGGAACCGACCTGCGCATAGACGTTGCGGTCCTCGATCCGGGTCTTCAGCAGGCTGAGGCCCGCCGTGACGTGGAAGTTCCTGAACGGGCGCACGTCCAGCTCGCCTTCCATGCCGTAGCCGACTGCCTTGTTGGCATTGAACAGCACGCCGTTGCCGTTGCTGTCATTGCCGTTGAGCTGGATGTTGTCGACGAAGTAATAGAAGCCGGTCACGCTGAAATGCACGGCGTTGTCGAGCGCGGCGGCCTTCAGGCCGGCCTCGAAGCTGGTGTTGGTCTCCGAGGTCGCGGTGGTGAAGGGCGCGTTGAACACCGCCGAGCGGCCCTGGATGGTCGGCCCGCGGAAGCCCCGTGCGACGCGCGCATAGACGCTGACGTCGGGCGTGACGCGATAGAGCAGGCTCGCGTCCCAGCTCGGCTTGGTATCGGCCAGCTTCACATGCTTCGCGCCACCGAAGCTCGACACGTTGGCGACCGAGTTCGCCGTCTTGAGCAGCGTGGTATCCTTGCTGTCGCGCGTCACGCGCACGCCGCCCGTCAGGGTGAGCTTGTCGGTCAGCGCGTAGCTGGCCTGGCCGAACGCCGCCCAGGAGGTGTTGACGTTGTGCAGCAGCACCCAGTTGTTGGGGTTGGGGGTGCCGCCGAGCGAGGTGTTGGTCAGGAAATAGGCGCGCTGGTCGAACTCGGTCATGTCGCGCGAGTCGAAATAGATCCCGCCGACCTGCCATTTGAACGGCCCGCTGTCCGGGCTGGCGATGCGGACTTCCTCGCTCCACTGGTCGAGGCCGCGCAGGCGGCCCTGCGATTCGCCGCAGCCGACCGTGCAGATGCCGGACGGCAGGGCGGTCGTGCCGCCGAAATTGGCCGCCGCGCCGCCATCGGTGTCGCCGCGGCTATAGCCCGAGGCATGTTCCCATGCCGTGATCGAGGTCAGCGTCACGCCGCCCAGATCATAGGCCGCGTTCAGCGAGATGCCGTGCGTCTTGTAGGCCTGGGGATTGTTGCGCGCCTCGTCATAGGCGACCACGGTGCGATCGAAATTGGCCGGCACCGCATTGGTGCCCGGGGTGATCGAGCCGCGATAGAAGATCGAGGCGGTGCCGGTATAGTCGCGATAATGGCCGCTGAGCTTCAGGCTGAGGTCAGGCGTCGGCTTGGCGAGCAGCTGGAGGCGGATGTCGCGCTCCTCGAAGCCGCCCATCACATTCTTGCCGCCGACCGTGCCGTCATCCGACGGGCCGGTATAGGTGTTGCTGATCCAGTCGTCGCGGCGCTGGTAGAGGCCGGACAGGCGGAAGCTGACGCTGCCGTCGCTGGTCAGCGGGCCGCCGATGCCGCCATCGGCATTGACGCTGTTGAACGAGCCGTAGCTGAGCGAGGCCTGGCCGCGCCACGTCTCGCTGGGCTGGGCGCTGTCGAACTTGACGATGCCGGCGGTCGTGTTGCGGCCGAACAGCGAGCCCTGCGGGCCCTTCAGCACTTCGACCTGCGCGATGTCGAACGCCGGGTTCGACTTGAGCACGACATGCTCCTCGACGACATCGTCCTGGATGATCGAGACGGGCTGCGAGGCGCCGAGGTAGAAATCGATATTGCCGAGGCCGCGGATGTAGAAGCGCGGGAAGATGCGCCCGGTGGTCGACTCGACATAGAGGCTGGGCACGCGGCCGGAGAGCGACAGCAGCGTATCGCCGCCGGCGGACTGGAGATCGTGCAGCGACTCGGGCTTGAGCACCGAAAGCGCGATCGGCACGGTCAGCGCGTTCTCGGCGCGGCGCTGGGCGGTGACGACGATCTCGTCATTGCTGCCGGCATCGACTGCCTTGGCGGGCGCATCGGCCGGCACCTCGGCGGCCCGGGCCTGCGTGGCGGACAGCATGGCGAGCGGCGCGATGCCGGACAGCAGCAATGCCGTGACGTGCGAACGTTTCATGTAATCAAATTCCCTGTGAAATCTGCCGCGACCTGCCGCCACCCCGGGGGTGTCGGTGCGGGCAGGCGTGCCTCTGCGCTCCCTTCATGACAGTTTTGTTGCAGTGCAAAATGATTTGGCGAGTGCGCTATTTTCGATACACTTCAGGCCGCTAGAGCGCCCGCCGGCAGTGCCGCCGGCCGGTCGACGCGGGGCAGCGGGCGCCCATCCGCGCTGCCGGCGGCCGGCCGCGCCGCGGGGCCGTCACCCGTCCTGAACCGGCTGGCGCTGCGATTGAGGCCATCGGCTTCGGTGGCGAGGTTGCGGGCGGCCGCCGACGTCTCCTCGACCATCGCGGCGTTCTGCTGCGTCGCGCGATCGATGTCGCCCACGGCGCCGGCGATCTCCTTGATCGTCGTCGCCTGGGCGCGATTGTCCTCCGCCATGCGCGCCACCAGCGCCAGGACCTGCTCCACGCTGCGGGTGATGCCGGCAAGGGCGCCATCGACATCCTGCACGGCGGCGACCGCCGTGCCGATCTCCTCCCGCGTGGCGGCGAGCTGCCCGTGCGCGCGCCTGGCCTCCTCCTCCGAGCGCATCGCGAGCGCCGACACGAGATCGGCGACCACCGCGAAGCCCCGGCCCGATTCGCCGGCGCGGCCGGCCTCCACCGCGGCATTCATCGCGAGCACGCGCGTCTGGAACGCGATCTTGTCGAGCCCCTCAATGATGCTGTCGATGCCCTGCGCGCTGTCCGTCACGCGGTCCATCGCTGCCACGGCATGATCGGCCGTGCTCCGGCCGGCCGCCACGATCGACACCGCCTGCTCGGTCTGCTCGACCGTCCGGCCCGCCACGTCGGCGGTCTGGACCAGCGTGCCCTCCATCCGCGACAGCGACGCGGCGGCCTGTTCGAGGCTGGTGGCGTTGCCCTCGGTCCGGCGCGCGAGATCATCGGCGGCCTGGGCGATCTCGCCCGACCCGGTGCGGATGCCGTGACAGGCCTCGGTGACGGCGGCCATGAGCTCGCGCAGCTCGCCAAGGGCATTGTTGTAGTTGGCCTTGAGCTCCTCATAGGCGGCCGGGAAGCGCTGCCGGATCTGCGCGGTCAGGTCTCCGTCCGACATCGCCCGGAGGTGCCGCGAGAGGGCGGTGACCACGGCGTGCTGCGCCGCATCGTCCTCGGCCTTGGCGCGATCGGCCTCCGCCTTCTCGCGCGCGGCATCGCGGAACGTGCCGAGCGCCCGAGCCATGTCCCCCAGCTCGTCCCGCCGGGCGAGCCCGCCGACCTCGGCGGCGGTATCGCCGGCCTGGAGCGCGCCCATCCGGGCCGTGAGCGCATTGAGCGGCCGGGTGATCGAGCGGGCGATCAGCCAGCCGAGCGCGGCCATCATCAGGATCCCGAGCAGCGCCAGGCCGACCAGCAACGTGCCTTCGCGCCAGATGGCCGCCCTTGTGTCGGTCTGGTAGGCGCCCGTGCCGACCACCCAGCCCCAGGGCGCGAACTTCTTGACGAAGGCGACCTTGGGCTGGGGCTGGTCCGAGCCGGGCTTGGGCCAGCGATAGTCGACGAAATCCCCGGCGGGGTTGCGTTCAGCGGCCTTCACGAACTCGACGAACGGGAAGCGCCCGTCCGGATCGGTGGTGCGGCGAAGATCCGTGCCGTCCAGCTCGGGCTTGATCGGATGCATGATCATGCGCGGCTGGAGATCGTTGACCCAGAAATATTCCTTGCCGTTGTAGCGCACCCGCCGGAGGGCGGAGAGGGCGGCAGCCTGGGCCTGGGCGCGCGTGAGATGGCCGGCGCTCTCCTCGGCATGGAAATGATCGACGACGCCATAGGCGGTCTCGAGCGTCGCGCGCGTCTGCATCGCCACGTCGTGCAGCATCACATCGCCGAGACGGAACAGCGCCATGGCGAGACCCATCGTCATCGCGCACAGCGCCGCCAGTGTGAGGAGGCTCAACCGCCCCCGGATCGTCAACCGCATCGTGCCATCCCTGTTGCCTTCAGGCCATTATAGGAGAGGCGAAACGTCCGCGGACCCGTGACGGGCGATTGGTGCGCCGGGCGGACGGCAGGGCCTGGCCGGCGGCCTCAGCCATAGCCCTGGCGAATGCGCGTGAGCGGGATGGGGGCAGGGCCCGGCCTCGGGGCGAGGGCCGGTGACGAGGCTTGCGGCGGCGGCGGTGGCGCGCGCGGCGGTGCCGGGGGTGGGGGCGCCGGCGGTTGCGGCACCGGGGGCGGCGGCAGCGGTGCGGGCGGTGCCGCTGGCGGTGACGGCGGTGGAGGTGGCGGCGGCGCTGGTGGGGTCGGCTCCGGCGCTGGTGCCGGGGCGGGTTCCGGCACCG
>CAISGR010000227.1 GCA_903884945.1 uncultured bacterium | reverse complement strand
CTTGCCGCCGCGCGGCACGACCAGGTCGATCACGCCGTCGGCCGCCAGCATCGCGCCCACCGCCGCGCGATCGGTGACCGGCACCAGCTGCGCCGCATCGGCCGGCACGCCCTCGCGCTCCAGGCCCGCGACCAGCGCGGCGTGGATCGCGCGATTGCTCTCGATCGCCTCCGAGCCGCCGCGCAGGATGACGGCATTGCCGGACTTGATGCACAGCGCGGCGGCATCAGCCGTCACATTGGGCCGGCTTTCGTAGATGATGCCGATCACGCCGATCGGCACGCGGATGCGGCGCAGGACCAGCCCGTTGGGCCGGCGCGTCTCGTCGATCAGCTGGCCGACCGGATCGCGCAGGCTCGCCACGGCGGCGACGCCCGCCGCCATCGACTCGACCCGCCCGGCATCGAGCCGGAGGCGATCGAGCATCGCAGCCGACAGGCCGGCGGCGCGCGCGCGATCCATATCCACCGCGTTCGCGGCGATGATCGCCGGGGCAGCATCGCGAATCGCCTGGGCGGCGGCTTCGAGCGCCCGGCACTTGGCGGCACTCGGCAGGCCACCGAGCACCCGGGCGGCAGTGCGGGCGCGGCGGCCCATATCGGCGATCAGCGCCGTGGAATCGGTGTGGACATCGGCCATGGCGGCGTCGCTACCACAGACCTGCCCCGCACGCCAAAGCCCTATCGCGTTATCGGTAACCGATGATAATCGAAGGACATGAGCGGGGGAATCGAAGCAGCCGGCGACATCGCCACGGGAGCCCTGATCGGACGCGCGGTGGAACCGCACGCCGGCGAGAGCCAGGGGGGCGGCCATGAGCATGGCATATGCCTCAATTGCGGCACGGCGCTGATCGGCGATTATTGCCATGCCTGCGGCCAGGCCGAGCATGTCCACCGCTCGCTCTCCTCGATCGGCCACGACCTGCTCCACGGCGTCTTCCATTTCGAGGGCAAGATCTGGCGCACCGTGCCGATGCTCGCCTTCCACCCGGGCGCACTGACCCGGCGCTTCATCGCCGGCGAGCGCGCGCGCTTCGTCTCGCCGCTGGCGCTGTTCCTGTTCTCCGTCTTCCTGATGTTCGCGACGATCCACAGCTTCAGCGGCGAACTCGACGTTCCGAACAAGGCGAGCGCGACCCCGCGCCAGATCGCGCAGATCGACCGGCAGATCGCCGAGGCGTCGAGCGAGCTCAAAAAGGCCGAAGCGGAGCACGCGCGTAAGGAGCCCGGCATCCCGGACGGCGACCTGATCGCGGCGCGGAGCGTGCTCGCCTCGCTGCAGAGCGCGCGCAGCGCGATGACCGTCAGCAAGGACGGAACCGGCGGCCCCACCTTCAAGGAAGTCGACACGGGATGGCCTTCGCTCGACAAGGGGATCGAGAAGGCGCGCGAGAATCCCGGGCTCGCGCTCTACAAGCTGCAGTCGAGCGCCTATAAATTCTCCTGGGCCCTGATCCCGATCTCGGTGCCGTTCGTTGCGCTGCTGTTCCTGTGGCGCCGGCACTACCAGCTCTACGACCATGCGATCTTCGTCACCTATTCGCTGGCGTTCATGATGCTGCTCGTCGTCACGCTCACGATTTCGGGCGCGATCGGCGTGTCGGGCGGCCTGATCACGCTGGCGGCGCTGGCCGTGCCGCCGCTGCACATGTTCGTGCAGCTGCGGGGCGCCTATTCGCTGCGCAAGCGGTCAGCGCTGTGGCGGACGCTCGCGCTGATGCTGTTCGCCTTCATCGCCCTGCTCGCCTTCTGCATCCTGCTGCTGGTGATGGGCCTGATGGAATAGACCCGCCGCCGGCGCGGGATCAGGGACAGGGGTAGCGCTTGTCCATGAAGCTGAAAAAGGCGGTCTTCACGCTCATCGTGCGCCGGGCCGGGGGGATCGTCCGGAAGGACGCAAGCAGCGTATCCGAATCGACCTTGGCCTGACCCTTGGGGGGCGGGCACGCGCGCGGCGCGGTGCCGGCGGCCCTGGCTGCCTCGATCTCGGCGCGGTAGGATTCGCCGGCCGCCTTCACCTCGTCCCGCAACAGGCCGATATCGGGCGACAGCATTGCCGCCATGCCCTTCGCCTTCAGCGCCGCCGCCTTGCTCAGGAACTCGTCGACCGTCATCGCCTGCGCCGCGACGGGGCTCAGCATCACCAGCAAAGCCCCAAGAACCGCCCGTCGCCGCATGTCCCGCCCCTCCTTCCAGCCAGCCGCCACTGGGCGCCGGCCGCGTGAACCGAAAATGAACTGAATCGGGCCGCATCGGCAATCCGGCGCTTCACCGCCACGAGCCGTGCGGTTATGCGGTTGAAATCACGGTGGGGACTTCAAGCGGCGATGATCATCGGAATCGATCTCGGCACGACCAACAGTGCCGCGGCGGTGTGGAAGGACGGCGCGGCGACGTTGATCCCCAACCGGCTGGGACAGACCCTGACACCGTCGGCGGTAAGCATCGACGACGAGGGCCGGGTGCTGGTCGGCCTGGCCGCGCGCGACCGACAGGCAAGCCACCCGCACGCAACCGCGACCGCCTTCAAGCGCTATATGGGCAGCAAGCGCCTGACCCGGCTGGGCGGGCGCGACTATGGCGCCGAGGAACTCTCCGCGCTGGTGCTGCGCAGCCTGAAGGAAGATGCCGAGGCCTTTCTGGGCGAGCCGGTGACCGAGGCGGTGATCACCGTGCCGGCCTATTTCAACGACCAGCAGCGCAAGGCGACTCACCGGGCGGGCGAGATCGCCGGCCTGCGCGTCGAACGGCTGATCAACGAGCCGACCGCCGCCGCGCTTGCCTATGGCATCCACAATCTCGATCGCGAGGCGCGCTTCTTCGTGTTCGACCTGGGCGGCGGCACCTTCGACGTCTCGATCGTGGAGATCTTCGAAGGCGTGATCGAGGTGCGCGCCTCGACGGGCGACAACCAGCTCGGCGGCGAGGATTTCAACGAGGCGCTGATCGGCATGATGCGCGGCCGCTTCGCCGACGAATGGCGGCGCTTCGAGCGCGATGACGCGCTCTACCAGAAGCTGCGCGAGCAGGCCGAGCGCGCGCGGCGCGAGCTCACCGCCGCCCCTTCGGCGACGATGCGCGTGATCTGGCAGGACCAGGCGTTCGAGATGGAGGTCGATACCGCCGCCTTCGAGGCGCAGGTGGCGCCGCTGATCGACCGGCTGCGCGAACCCGTGCTGCGCGCGCTGCGCGACAGCGACCTGCGGCCCGAGGCATTGTCCGACATCATCCTGATCGGCGGGGCGACGCGCATGCCGGTCGTGCGCCGCGCCGTCGCGCGGATGTTCGGCCGCTTCCCCAATGCGACGGTCAACCCGGACGAGGCGGTCGCGCTCGGCGCCGCCGTCCAGGCCGGGCTCAAGGCGCGCGATTCGGCGCTGAAGGAAGTCGTCGTCACCGATGTCTGCCCCTATTCGCTGGGCGTGAACGTCAGCCGGCAACTGCCCGGCGGCGGCTATGAGCATGGGCTGTTCGCGCCGATCCTCGAGCGCAACACGGTGATCCCGGCAAGCCGGGTCCACAGCTTCTCCACGCTGACCGACAACCAGCTCGAGGTGCTGTTCGGCATCTACCAGGGCGAGGCCCGGCTGGTGCGCGACAATGTCGCGATCGGCGAGACGCGCGTGAAGGTGCCGCGCGGCCCGGCCGGGCAGCGGATCGACGTGCGCTTTTCCTATGACGTGAGCGGCCTGCTCGAAGTAGACATCGTGGTCGAGAAATCGGGGCAGCGGACCCAGCTGGTGATCAATGACGATCATGTCGGCGACGAAACCGCGATCGCCGAGCGTCGCGCGGCGCTGGCCGCGCTCAAGACGCATCCGCGCGAGGATGAGCTGAACCGCGCGGCGATCGCCCGGGGCGAGAAATGCTATGAGAATTTCCTCGGCGAGGAGCGTGCGGCGATCGACTATCTGATCACGCAGTTCCAGCTCGTGCTGGACGCGCAGGATCCCCGCGCGATCGAGCATGCCCGGCGCGAATTCCATGAGGCGCTTGACCGGATCGAGGGCGAGCGCTTCCTGTGAAGCGCGTCTGGGAGGTCCTCGAGATTCCGCGCGGCAGCGACCGCGACACGATCCGGCGCGCCTATGCGAAAAAGCTGCGCGTCACCAATCCCGAGGACGATCCCGAGGGCTTCAAGCGGCTGCGCGAAGCCTATGAGGCTGCGCTGCAGCAGCATGATTATGCGGCGCGCTGGGCCGCGATCGAGGACGACGACGGGAGCGAGGACGCGGCGAGCGAGGCACCGCCGCCGCCGACCGAGCCGGCCAGCCGGACCATGGCGCCCGGCGCGCGCTCCGCGGAAGCCGGCCAGCCGGCCGAGCCCGAGATCGATGCGCTGCTCGCCGCGCGCGAGGGTGAGCTGGCGCAGCTGCGCGCCGCGATGGCGGATCTCGAAGCGGGGCTCCGCGGCCCGTGGCATCCCGCCGACCCAGCGCTGGAAGAGCGGCTGGACGCGATCCTGCGGTCGCCCGTCATGGCAGAACTCGGCACCCGTGCCGATGTCGAGCGCTGGCTCGCCGATCTGCTCGCCGCGACCATCCCGCACAGCGACGCCGTGCTGCTGCAATCGGCGCAGGCGTTCGGCTGGGGCAGCGACGATCACCATGTGCGCGGCGTGGCCCCCGCCATCGGCATGCTGCTCGGGCGGCTCGACGAGTGGCGGATCATCGAGGGGCTCAACCACCACAGCCACGCCTATCACCCCGCCTGGCGATCGCTGACGCTGCGGCCCGGGCCGTGGTGGTCCTGGCGGCTCAACGCGTTCCGGCCGGGAATGATCGCCGGCGTCGAGACGCTGCTCGGCGAGCGCGGCAGCGTGGCACCGGGCCTGCATTATTCGTTCAATGCCGACGCGGTCGAGCGCTGGCGGCGCTTCCTCGCCAAGCCGCGCCTGACCCTCGGGATCCTGGCGCTGCTGCCGGTCGCCTGCCTTGCCCTGTTCTGGCTCGGCTATGCCGCGCTGGGCGCGGGCATTGTCGACCAGGGCTATGCGATCGCCGCGATCGGCTTCGCGACGCCGGCGATCGCGGTGTTCAGCCTGTCCCGCTGGCAGCGGCAATGGCGCGCGCGCGACACCCATCCGGCCTGGTTGCGCGACGGCTGGCTCGCTGCCTTTGCGGCGCTTGCCGTCCTTGCCATGGCGCTGCCCGGCCCCTGGCCGCTGCTGGTGGCCTTGCCCGCGGTCGGCATCGCCGCCTGGACCTATATCGTCGCGCCGCCCGCCACGCCCGGCGCGCTGCGCCTCGGCGGCGGCGTCGCGAGCTGCGCGGCACTGGCCTTTTTCAGCCTCGCGCCGCTCTCCGAGCTTCACCCGCCCGAAGCCTTTGCGCTGGGCATTCTGGCAATCCTGCTGACCTATCTGCGCCTGCTCCACTGGTCCACCGTGCGATCGGTGCTGATGCCGCTGCTCTGGCGCCAGCGCGAGTGGATCATTCTCGGCGCGACGATCGCCGGGCTTGCGCTGGCGATCGGCGTGTTCGTGCTCCGCACGCAGTGGCAGCCGGTGCTGGCGCTCTATCCGGTCGGGCTGGCCGCGATGGCGCTGCTCCCGCTGGTCGGATCGCCCGATCGTGGCGAGGGCCCGCCCCGCTGGATCGCGCGGACGATCCTGGTGGTCGTTTTCCTATGGGCCTATGGCGCGTCGATCCCGCCTGCGAAGCAGGGAGATCGGACATCGGGCACGACCGCTGAATCCACGGCGGTGCCGGTGGCCGACTCGGTCGACCGGACCGAGCGCACGCTGCTGGCGATGGAGCGCCAGCAGCCGGGGTTCGACCTGCTGCGCAAGGGCAACCCCGCGCTCCATGCCCGGATCCGCGAGGTGATCGGGCGCCTGACGGCGGGGCAGATTACCCAGGACCAGGCCGATCGCGAGATCGCCGACCTGGTGAACGGCACCTATCGCCGGATGATGCCGGACGCGCCCAGCGACTTGCTGGTCGAGAGCCTGCGCCTCCGGCTGGAGCGGCAACGCGCCCTGCGCGACTCAGCGCCGGCCGCCTGCGTGTCGCCCAAGCCGAACGACGGGACGACATTGCCCGCGACGCTGGCCGAGCGGCAGAACGCCCTGATCTACACGGTGATCTCGACTCCGCCCGCCTCGGCGGCGGAAAAGGCGGCCGGCCATGTCATCAGCGGCGCGGCCCAATCGGCCCGGGTCGCGGCGGCGCTCCATCTCACGCCTGCGGCGCTGGTGGAACGGTTCGAGGGCGCGAAAGGGCCTGCCGCCGCCTGCGACGTGCGCATCGCCGTGACCCAGGCGCTGCTCGACAACCGGCTGGACGACATCGCCGCCACGATGCGGCGCGACTATCGTGCGCTGCGAGACCGCGAGCCGGTGCCGCGGCCGGACGCCGGGAAGGCCCCCGGCCGCGCGGTGCGGCCGGGGGCCTGAACTCAGGCGCCCTGCGGGGCCGGGTTGCCGAAGGGGCCGCGCGGGCGGCGCGTCTTCGGGATCGACGTGCCGCCGGCCGGGACCGAGGGGCCCTTGCTGTTGCTGTCGATCCGCCCGATTTCCTCGCCGGCGATCAGCTTCTTGATCTCGTCGCCCGACAGCGTCTCATATTCGAGCAGCGCGCCGGCCAGGGCATGGAGCTGGTCGAGATGCCGGCTCAGCAATTCCTTGGCGCGGTTGAGGCCGCCCTCGACGATGCGCTTGATCTCGTCGTCGATCAGCTGCGCGGTCTGGTTGGACATGCGCGCCGGTCGGCTGGACGAATAGCCCAGGAAGCTCTCGCCCTCGGGCTCGGCATATTCGATCGGGCCGACCGCGTCGGACATGCCCCAGCGGGTGACCATGTCGCGGGCGAGGCTGGTCGCCATCTGGATGTCGCCCGATGCACCGCTCGAGACCTTGTCATAGCCGAAGATCACTTCCTCGGCGACACGACCGCCCATCGCCACCGCGAGGTTCGCGTACATCTTGTCGCGATGGTAGGAATAGACGTCGCGCTCGGGCAGCCGCATGACCATGCCGAGGGCGCGGCCGCGCGGGATGATCGTCGCCTTGTGGATCGGATCCGATGCCGGCTCGTGCAGCGCGACGATGGCGTGGCCGGCCTCGTGATAGGCGGTCATGCGCTTCTCGTCCTCGGTCATGACCATCGAACGCCGCTCGGCGCCCATCATGACCTTGTCCTTGGCTTCCTCGAACTCGGCCATGGCGACGAGCCGCTTGCCCTTGCGCGCCGCGGTCAGCGCCGCCTCGTTGACGAGGTTGGCGAGATCGGCGCCCGAGAAGCCCGGCGTGCCGCGCGCGATCGTGCGGGCATCGACGTCGGGCGCGAGCGGCACCTTCTTCATATGGACTTCGAGGATCTTCACGCGCCCGTCGATGTCCGGGCGCGGCACGACGACCTGGCGATCGAAGCGGCCCGGGCGGAGCAGCGCGGGATCGAGCACGTCGGGACGGTTGGTCGCGGCGATGATGATGATGCCCTCGTTCGCCTCGAAGCCGTCCATCTCCACCAGCAGCTGGTTCAGCGTCTGCTCGCGCTCGTCATTGCCATTGCCCAGGCCGGCGCCGCGATGGCGGCCGACCGCATCGATTTCGTCGATGAAGACGATGCACGGCGCGGACTTCTTCGCCTGCTCGAACATGTCGCGCACGCGGCTCGCGCCGACGCCGACGAACATCTCGACGAAATCGGAGCCCGAAATGGTGAAGAAGGGCACGCCCGCCTCGCCCGCGATGGCGCGGGCGAGCAGCGTCTTGCCGGTGCCGGGCGAGCCGACCAGCAGCGCGCCCTTCGGAATCTTGCCACCGAGCCGGGCGAACTTGGTCGGGTCCTTCAGGAACTCGACGATCTCCTGCAGCTCCTCGCGCGCCTCGTCGATGCCGGCGACGTCGTCGAAGGTCACCTTGCCCTCGCGCTGGGTCAGCATCTTCGCGCGGCTCTTGCCGAAGCCCATCGCGCCGGAGCCCGAATTCTTCTGCATCTGGCGCAGCACGAAGAAGGCGATGCCGAGGAAGAGCAGGAAGGGCAGCGACTGGGCGAGGAGATACTGCCAGATCGGCATGCCTTCCTCGGGCTTGGCGCTGATCATCACGTTCTTTTCGCGCAGGCGATCGGTCAGCTTGGGATCCTGCGGCGCATAGGTGCGGAAATGCGTATTGTCGGAATAGGTACCGGTGATGACGTCGCCCGCGACATTGACTTCCTTGACCGCGCCCTCCTGAACCTTGTCGAGGAAGGTCGAATAGGCGATCGTGCTGCTCGCGGCCGGCTGGCCGCGGCCGTCGATCATCGTCACGAACAGCGCCAGCGCGACGAGAATGCCCACCCAGATCAGCAGGCTCTTCATCCAGGGATTGCCGCCTTCAGGCTGCTTCTCATTGTCGTTCATGGGTGTCCGGTACCTTTCACACCACAAGATAAGCGGTGCAAAGTTAATGGCAATGGAACAACGTGCGCATATCGTTGATCAGTGTGATCGACGCGGTGGCGCCAGTTCGAACCGCCAGCGCGCCCCGGCGCGCGCCACGACCCCGGCCAGCGTCGCCTTTTCCCCCGAATCCAGCGCCATGACGAGGCGGTCGAGCCCGGTGCCGCTCCAATCGCCGGCCAGGCCGCCCGCTGCCCGGACCTGCTCGATCGCACGCAGCGCGAGGCGCCGGCGCACTTCATAGGGCAGCCCGGCCATGTCGAGTCGCACCGTCCCATCCGTGATGTCGGCGCGCGCGCCCCATTCGCGCAGCGCGAGCCATGCGAGCGCATCCTCGGCATGACGCAGATTCTGCGCGGCCATGGCGAGTCGTTCCGCCGGCAGGTCGGGCGCGCCGGCGATCAGGCCCCGGATGCGCGCGCGATCGAAACGCGGATGGTGGTTCGACGCATCCTCCGCCGGCGTGATGCCCGCCGCTGCAGCGACGCCGAGCAATTCCTCATGCGACCAGCCGAGCAGCGGGCGGACCAGGCTCGGACCCGGCGCCCCGCCCGGCATGGGCTGGACCGCCGCCATCGCCGCGAGCCCGCCCACGCCGGCGCCGCGGCGGGCGCGCATCAGGAAGCCCTCGGCGACATCGTCGCGGTGATGCGCGGTCGCGACCCAGGCGACGCGGCCGCTGCCCCAGGCGCCGAGCAGCCGGTAGCGGGCGCCCCGCGCCTGTTCCTGGAGGTTGCCGCCGAGGAGCAGCCCGGGCGGGACGACAAGGGTATCGTGCGCGACGCCGAGGTCGCGGCATACCGAGGCGACGCAGGCCGCCTCGTCCGCGCCCTCGGGCCTGAGGCCGTGATCGACGGTCGCCGCCGCGACCAGCCCCGGATAGGCCGCCGCCGCCAGCAGCAGCAGCGCAAGGCTGTCGCCGCCGCCCGACACCGCGATGCCCAGCCGGCGGCCGGCAGCCGGGGCACCTTCCCCCAGGCACGCGAAATCGGCGCGGAACCGCTCGATCGCCCCCGCGGGAACGGCGCTCACGCGCCCCTCTTCAACCCCGGGCGGGGGCGCGCCCGCCCGGTCCGCGCCCGGGCATCGGGATCATTTGCACTTCGCTTCGGTCCTTCCGCGCGCGACATTGGCCTTCATCGCTTCGCTGATCTTGGCCGCATAGAGCCGGTCGAGCTCGTCATAGACCTTGCAGGCGGCCTCGGGCTTCTTGAGCGCCATTGCCGACTGGGCGAGATAATAGAGGCTTTCCGGCGCACGCTCGCCATCCGGCATCTGCTCGTAATTCTTGTAGAAGGCCTTGCCCGCCGCGCGCGGATCGCCATCCTCGAGCAGCGAGCGCCCGAGCAGGTTCTGCGCATAGCTGGCGCGCCGGTGCTTCGGATAGGTCGCGACCACCGAGGCGAGCTGCGCCTCCGCCTCCGGATAGAGCTTCGCCTGCCACAGGCGATAGCCATAGAGATAGGCGTCCTCGGCGGGATCGGCGGTGACGGGCGGCTTCTCGACCGCGGCGACCTTGGCGGCGCGCGCCGGATCCTTCGCCGGGGTCTTGGTCCCGGCGGCCGGGGGCTTGCTGCCCGGCGCGGCCTTGGTGCCGGACGGCGCGGGCGCCCCCATCGCCGGGGCGGGCATCCGCGGCCCCGTGGCGGGCGGCTTGGCTGCGGGAGGCGTCGCAGGCGCCGGCTCGAGGCCGCCACGGCTGCCGGTGGACGCAGCCGCATCCTCCAGCACGCGCAGGCGCGCGTCGGTCGTCCGCTTATAGGCGTTGAACGCATCCTCCAGCACCTGGACCCGGTGCTGGGTGGTCTCGATCTGCCCGGTGATCGCCGTCACCTGCCCCTCGAGCGCATTCACCCGCGCGCTGAGATCGGCGACCGGGCTGTCCGACGGGCTGCCGGGCAGGTCGGGATTGATCGACGGCGGGTTGATCTGCGGCTGGATATATTGGCCGGTGCCGCCCGGGAAGACCTTGCGCTGGACGGCGCGCATCTCGCTCTCGAGCCGGTCGACCCGCCCCTCGATCGCGGCCTGGGCATGGGCGGCCTGCGGCGCCAGGCCAATGCCTGCCGCCACCATCGCCGTCGTCGCCATCGTCACAAACTTATGCATTGAACACCCCCCGGTGCTTTGAAGGTCCGGGTATAGCTGACACGGTCATGCTGTCGCCAGCCTTAAGGTGCCGGCGTGGCGGAAGGTGCCGGGGCATTTGCCGGCGGCGGCGTGACGACCGGCAGGGCCGGACTGGTGGCGGCGGCGCTCGGCTTCGGCCGCGGCACACGGGTGACGGTCCGGGGCGTCGCTGTTGCAGCGGACGTCGGCGTGGCGCCCGGCGACGCCACAGCGGTCGGCGCCACCGCAGCACCGGTCGGCACCGCCGCGGGCAGCGGCGCTGTGCCGCCGGCACGGGCGGCGAGCGCCGCGGCGCTGATCCCGACATCCTTGATCGCGACCTTGCCGTCGCCGAGCGGCGCCACCGCGGAGCCGTTGACCAGCACCTGCAGCTTGTCCGGCCGGCCGACATTGATCATCGGGTTATTGGCGTCGCCGGGCACGTCGTAGCGATCGCCCGGCTTCAGCGTGTTCTCGTAGAGCGTCTTGCCGGTCGCGTCATAGACGCGCAGCCAGACATCGTCGGTCGCGGTGAGCGTCACCTGCCCGCTGGCGGCCGGGGGCGGCGTCGCGGCGGGCGGCGCTTCCGTCGGCGCCGCCACTTCGGCGGCCGGCGCCGGGGCCGGCGCTTCCTCGCCGCGGAACCAGGTCGTGCCGTACCACAGCCCCACCCCGATCAGCAGCAGCACGGCGAT
>CAISGR010000226.1 GCA_903884945.1 uncultured bacterium | reverse complement strand
CCTCAGGAGGCCTCGACCGGCTCGCGCGTGCGCTTGCGCTCCGTGAACCAGATACCGATCAGTGCGAGCTCGTAGAGCGCGATCAGGGGCAGCGCGAGCATGATCATCGATCCCGCGTCCGGCGGAGCAAGTACCAGCGCAATGCCGAAATTGCCCAGGATCGCGTAGCGCCGGGCCGCGATGAGCTGCTTGCGGGTAACGATACCGGCGCGCTCCAGCAGCATCAGCAGGACCGGCATGAGGAAGGCAATGCCGAATGCGAGCAGGAACTGCATCACGAAGGTCAGGTAATTGCCGACCGAGGGAAGCGCCTCCTGCTGGATGCCGCCCAGATTGCCCTGATAGCTCAGCAGGAAATGCAACGCAGTGGGCACCGCGACATAATAGGCAAGCGATGCCCCCATGATGAACAGCACCGGGGTCGCGAAGAGGAACGGCAGCAGCGCGCGCTTTTCCTTGCGGTATAGGCCCGGTGCCACGAACTGCCACAGCTGGTTCGCGATGATCGGGAAGGCCAGCATCGTCGCAGCGAACAAGGCCACCTTGATCTGGACGAAAAAGGCTTCGAACAACTGCGTGTAGATCACCTTGTTTTGCCCGGCCTTGACCAGCGGATGCACCAGCCAGCCGAAGATCGTCTCGGCGAAGTAGAAGCAGACGCCGAAGCACAGGGCGAGCGCGATCAGGCTGTGGAACAGGCGGCGACGCAGCTCGATCAGGTGATCGATCAGGGGCGCCCGCGATTCGTCGATTTCGTTCACGATGTGGCGTTGTCCGCTTCGGTCGTCGTCTTCTTCCTCGGCGCGCGCGGCTTTCTCGGCTTGGGCGCGACGACAGGCTTCTCGACGATCAGGGCCGGCGGCGGCACATCCTCGACCGGATCTGGCACCGTTACCGGCACTTCCTGGTGCTCGATTGCCGGGGGCATCTCCAGCATCGCCGGGGTCAGCGGGTGTTCGCGCATGATGCGCTCATTCTCCGCGGCCCATTTCTTCTCCATCTCCTGGAGCTCGGCATCGCGAATCATCGAATCGAAGCCCGATCGGAACTGGCGCGCAATGCCACGCATGCGACCGACCCAGTGGCCGGCCACGCGCATGGCTTTGGGCAGATCCTTGGGCGGGATCACCAGAATCGCGACGGCGCCGAACACCAGCAATTCGGTCGGAGCGAAATCGAACATCAAACCTTGATCCCGACGAGAGGGTCGCGTCTCAACGCTCCTCGCGCAGCTTCTCTGCCTCGACCTCGATCACGGGATCGGTCTTCTTGACGTCGATCCGGCTCGGCTCGCGGACGGGCTCGTCATCCTCGGCCATGCCCTTCTTGAACTGCTTGATGCCCTTGGCGACATCTCCCATCATGTTCGAGAATCGACCGCCACCGAGCACGAGGATCGCGATCACGCCGAACACCAGCCAATGCACGAGGCTGAAACTACCCATCACCATTCTCCTAGGACAGGCCTCTATCTAGGCCTGTTCGTCGGTGTTTTCCACCTCGACGTTCTCATCGTCGTGCTCTCCGGCATGGTCGAGCGCCAGATCGATCGGATCGAGCAGGCCCGCCGCCTTCAAATCCTCCATTCCGGGGAGGTCGCGCCTGCTGGCAAGGCCGAAATGCGCCAGGAACTCCGGCGTGGTCGCATAGAGCAGCGGTCGCCCGGGCACCTCGCGTCGTCCCGCGGGCCGAATCCAGCCCGCCTCCATCAACACGTCGAGCGTGCCCTTGGATATCTGCACCCCGCGGATCGCCTCGATCTCCGCGCGAGTCGCGGGCTCGTGATAGGCGATGATCGCCAGCGTCTCGATACCCGCCCGGCTGAGCTTGCGCGGCTCCTCGCGATCGCGGCGCAGCAGGTGCGCCATGTCGCCGGCGGTCTGGAAATGCCAGCGATCCCCGCGCCGGACCAACTCGATGCCGCGCCCGGCGAAATCCGCCTGGATCTCCTCCAGGGCAGCGCGAACGTTATCGGCATTGCCCAGTTGTACGCGGATCGCCTCCACCGTCATCGGCTCGGTGGCAGCGAACAGCACCGCCTCCACCGCCCGGGTAAGGTCATCGGCCTGCTTCATGCCGGGGCCTTCAGATAGAGCGGGGCAAAGGGCGATTTCTGGCGCAATTCGACCCTCCCCTGCCGCGCCAACTCGAGTGCCGCAACGAAACTCGAGGCAAGCGCTGACTTGCGGAACATACCCGTGGCGGCCTCAGGCAGGAAGCTTTCGATCGTCGCCCAGTCGATCCGCTCGCCAACGAGGCGCGATACGCGCTCCAGCGCCGCATCCAGGGTCATTACCGGCCGGTTGGCGACGATGTGCATCACCGGGCGAGTCCGCGCATTGATCCGCCCATAGGCAGAGATCAGATCGTAGATCTCGGCCTGCCACAGCGCCTTGCGTACCGTCCGCAGGCCTTCCGGAGCCCCGCGCAGAAACACATCGCGACCAAGCCGGTCGCGCACGAAGAGCCGCGCGCCAGCCTCCCGCATCGCATTCAGCCGTTCGAGCCGAAGCTGGAGGCGCAGCGCGTGTTCCTCCGGGTTTGGTTGCTCCTCCGGATCGCGCGG
>CAISGR010000225.1 GCA_903884945.1 uncultured bacterium | reverse complement strand
TTGCGAGATACTCATGTGGGGATGCGTTTTTGCCGATAGTGTTGGCGCACGCCGTTCCAACATCTGTTGCAGCCAGCTTCTCGATCGACTCATTTCGATACGATCATAAACGCGGTGCTTTACTGAGTGCGGCGCCGAGAATGACTTGACGAATTTTGCGAGGAGTATCGGAACTGGGACGCTTTTTACTTGCGGATGCCGACGTTTGCGCCGCCCGCCATATCATCTCTGGTCAGCTTCACCTAGTCAAAGAGCGAGGACACCGAGGTTTCGTCGGCGATCCGCTTGATCGCCTCGGCGAGCAAGGGCGCGATCGTCAGCAGACGGATGCGCTTGGCATCCTTCACCACCTCGTGCTGGCCGATTGAATCAGTGATGACCAGTTCCTGCAGCGCCGAACCCTCGACCCTCGCGACGGCACCGCCGGACAGCACGCCGTGAGTGACATAGGCGACCACTCCCTCGGCCCCCGCCTCGAGCAGCGCGGCGGCGGCGTTGCACAGCGTGCCGGCCGAATCGACGATGTCGTCGATCAGGATGCAGAAGCGGCCCTCGACCTCGCCGATGATGTTCATCACCTCCGATTCGCCGGCGCGTTCGCGGCGCTTGTCGACGATGGCGAGCGGAGCGTTGTCGAGTCGCTTGGCCAGCGCGCGGGCGCGGACCACACCGCCGACATCGGGCGAGACGACCATCAGGTTGCGATCGCCGAATCGCGTCAGGATATCGGCCGACATCACCGGCGCACCGTAGAGATTGTCGGTCGGGATATCGAAAAAGCCCTGGATCTGACCGGCGTGGAGATCGACCGAGAGGACCCGGTCGGCCCCGGCGACGGTGATCAGATTGGCGACGAGCTTGGCCGAGATCGGGGTGCGCGGCCCGGGCTTCCGATCCTGCCGGGCATAGCCGAAATAGGGAATGACGGCCGTGATGCGCTTGGCCGAGGCGCGCCGCAGCGCATCGATGCAGATCAGCAATTCCATGAGGTTATCGTTGGCGGGATAGCCCGTCGACTGGAGCACGAAGACATCCTCGCCGCGAACATTCTCCTGGATCTCGACGAACACTTCCTCATCGGCGAAGCGGCGCACGCTCGCGCTGGTGAGCGGGGTTTCGAGATAGTCCGAGATCGCGCGCGCCAGTGGCAGGTTGGAATTGCCGGTCAAGAGTTTCATGGTGCCTGTCCCCGCCGGCCGACGCGGCCGTTGCCGGGGCTCTTAGACAGCGATGCGGGCTCACGAAAGACCCGAAACGCCCGCGACGCGCGAGTCGCCGCGGTTCGGCCGCTCGGTTGTTGCCAAACGCCTGCGGGGCTACAGGCCGTATCATGACCGTTCTTACCCGTTTCGCCCCGTCGCCCACCGGCCGGCTGCATGTAGGCAATATCCGCACCGCGCTGCACAACTGGCTGTGGGCGCAGAAAAATGGCGGGCGGTTCGTGCTGCGGATCGACGACACCGATGCCGAGCGGAGCGAGGAGCAGTTCGTCACGGCGATCCGCGCCGATCTCGCCTGGCTGGGCCTGAACCCCGACGGCGAGGAGCGCCAGTCAGCGCGGTTCGCGCTGTACGAGGCGCAGTTCGCAGCGTTGCGCGACGCCGGCCATGTCTATCCCGCCTATGAGACGGCGCAGGAGCTCGACCTGAAGCGCAAGATCGCGGCGGGGCGCGGCCTGCCGCCGGTGTACGACCGCGCCGCACTCGCGCTCGGCGAGACCGAGCGCGCTGCGCTGGAGGCAGCGGGCGTACGGCCGCACTGGCGGTTCAGGCTCGATCATGCCGCGCCGATCGAATGGGACGACCTGATCCGCGGCCACCAGCGCTTCGACCCGGCGACGATGAGCGATCCGGTGATCCGTCGCGCGGACGGCTCCTGGCTCTATATGCTGCCCTCGGCGATCGACGATGCCGCGATGGGAGTGACGCATGTCGTGCGTGGCGAGGACCATGTTTCCAACACGGCGCTCCAGCTCCAGATGTTCGCCGCGCTGGGCAGCACACCGCCGGCCTTCGCGCATGAGGCGCTGCTCGTCGGGAGCGAGGGCAAGCTCTCCAAGCGGCTCGGCTCGGTCGGGGTCGATTCGTTCCGCACGGCGGGAATCGAACCCGAGGCAGTGAAGGCCCTGCTCGCACGGATCGGGACGAGCGACCCGGTCGAACCGCTGGTGCAGGTCGAGCGGCTGATCGAGACGTTTGATTTCGCCCGCTTCGGCCGGGCGCCGGCACGGTTCGACGACGCCGAACTGGCGGCGGTGAACACGCGGATCGTGCATCAGCTCGAGTTCGAGGCGGTCGCGGCACGGCTGCCGGCAGGGATGAGCGCAGTCGAATGGGAGGCGGTGCGGCCCAACCTGACGATCGTCGCCGATGCCGCCGAATGGTGGCGGGTGATCGAGGGCCCGATCGCGACCGAGGCCGATCCGGCCGACCGCGACTTCCTGGCCGAGGCCGCCGAGGTCGCCGCGACGATCGACTGGTCGGCCGATCCCTGGCACGCGCTGACCAGTGCGTTGAAGGCATCGTCCGGGCGGACCGGCAAGGCGCTGTTCCTGCCGCTGCGCCGGGCACTGACCGGGCTCGACCACGGACCGGAGATGAAGGCCCTGCTCCCGCTGATCGGGTGCGAACGGGCGATCGCGCGGCTGAAGGGCTGAGTTTTCGCACGGCGCAACGTCGCGAACGCGAGGATGCGCGTCGTTGTCCCGGCGGGCTGGCGGCCGGTAACTGGGCGGGGAAACAGCCCATGTTCGGATCGGCGAGAAATTGTCGAGCAACACGACTTGCTGGACAAGCGACCAGGAACTGCCGGTTGTACGGATCGGACTTCGATGTGATCCCGGTCAGTATTTTGCCTCGCGCCTCAGCGGTGAGAGCTACGGCGATGACCGCGAGTGCTGGATCGAGCAAGAATGCGATGAATCCCTATCAATCGTTCCCCTCTTCAGCTCGACCAGCAGTAGAGGAAGGAACACTTACACGGCGGACGTTGCCCCCTATTTATTTTTGCCGCCACGACGACATTTGCGTGGCGATCGCGCAAAATCATTGTCGGGCAAGCAGGCATCATGCACTCTGGGCCTTCGTCAAGTTCGTGGGGGGCCATGATGACTTCGATCGCTGCGGCGCATTATGCCGCCTTCATAAGCTATAGCCACAAGGACACCGCCGCCGCGCGCGCGCTGCATCGTCGTCTCGAAACCTACCGCGTCCCGCGCAGGCTGGCGGGTGGTGCAGGCGACCATGGGCCGGTCCCGGCGCGGCTGACCCCCATCTTCCGCGACCGCGACGAACTGCCGGCCGCGGGCGACCTCAGCGAAAAGGTGCGTGCGGCGCTGGCCGCCTCGGACAGCCTGATCGTGCTGTGCTCGCCGAACGCCGCCGCCTCGCCCTGGGTCGCTCGCGAGATCGAGGCATTCCGCGAGCTCAATCCCGGCCGGCCCATCCTCGCAGCGATCGTCGATGGCGAACCCGGCACATGTTTCCCACCGGCGCTGAGCGCGGGGGGAGCCGAGCCGCTGGCCGCAGACCTTCGCCGCTCGGGAGACGGACAGCGGCTGGGGTTCCTCAAGCTCGTCGCGGGGCTGACCGGGGTCGGACTCGACGCCCTCGTGCAACGCGATGCCGCACGGCAGATTCGCCGCGTGACCGCCGTCACGCTCATCGCCATCGCGACGACGGTAGTGATGGCGGTGTTGACGATCGCCGCGCTCAACGCCCGCCGCGAGGCGGACCGGCAGCGCGTCGAAGCAGAGGGACTGGTGGAATTCATGCTGACCGACCTGCGCGACCGCCTGAAGGACACCGCCAGCCTCAAGGTGCTCGCCGCGGTCAATGAGCGGGCGCTGGCGCATTATGCACAGCAGGACCTCTCGACGCTTTCCCCCGACGCACTCGAGCGCCGCGCCCGCATCCTGCACGCGATGGGCGAGGATGATGTGACGCGCGGCCATCTGGATCACGCACTCGCCCAGTTCCGCGAGGCCGCGCGGACCACTGCGGCGCTGCTCGCCGCCCGACCGAACGATCCGGAGCGGATATTCGATCATGCGCAGAGCCAATATTGGATCGGCCGCGTCGCTGAGAGGCGCGAGGATCTGGAAAGCGCGCTGAGCGCGTATCGCAATTATCTGGCGCAGGCGGAGTTGCTGAATCGAATCCAGCCGGGCAATCCCGACTATGCCGGCGAACTGGCCTATGCCGAGAATAATCTGGGCTCGGTCAATCTCCACCTTCATCGTCCCGGCGAAGCGCGTGCGCATTTCAGCAAGGCGCTGGCGCACTTCCTCGCGGTGGCGAGGCTCGAGCCGGGCAAGGAACTGTGGATCGCCAAGGTGGCGAACACCCATGCCTGGCTGGCCGACAGCTGGTTCGACGAGGCGCGCTATCCGGAAGCGCGCGCGGAACGGCTGACGGAGCGGCAGATCAAAGAGCATCTGCTGAACCGCGATCCAACGAACCCGGCCTATCGCTACGCTCTCGTCATCACCGCCCGCTCGCTCGCCCGCATCGATGCGGCGGAGCATCACTATGCGCCGGCCGAAGCCGCGTTACTGGGCCTGCGCGAAACCATGGCCGAGCTACTGGACCGGGACGGTGACAACCTAGTGTGGCGCGATCAAGCGACCCTGATCGAAGTCGATCTCGCCAACCTGCTTTCCGAAACCGGCCGGCCGGTGCTCGCGCGGAAAGCGCTCGCGCGCGCCCGGGTGATGCTTGCCGGAGAAAAGAATGGCGCAGCGTCTGAACGGATCGAGCCGCGCAAACGACTGAATGGCCAGATCGACAGCGTTGCACGACAGTTGGAGCGTAAACCGAACTGAATTGGAAAGGATCGGACGATGATCAAAATGAAGCCCGCCTCCATTAGCCTCAATACCGTCGAGATCGGCATATTTCCCGAACTCGCGGAAGGGGAGAGCATGACCAAGAACGCTGCGCTATTCGCAGCGCTTCCTGTGCCGCCGTCGCCTTATGGCGACTCGATCCGCGCCCCCAACCCGAAGGCCTATCCCCCGCCGACCGCCCTCCTGCTGATCTATTACACGACGAAAGAGGCCAGTGGACCACTCGTAATTCGCATGCTCGATACGTCGGTTGGCGATCTCGATACCGCGGAAATGGCGCTTTTCGAGCAGGCGAAGTCGGGGAAGCAAGGCCCGGCCTGGCTCGGGGAGGATTTCGCCGAACTGAGCTGGACCTATCCCATCCATATCTCGATCATACTCGATGCGGATGATCACGAATTCTTCTGGTTCGATCCGCCCGGCTACGATCCGATCATCTTTCGCGAAACGAAAGACAAGCCGGTGAATGGAACGATGCAAACCTTCCGCTATCAGCCGAACAAGTCCTTTTATGATGCGGCGCGCACGACGCTGGTCGACCCGACATCGGGAAAGACACGGCATGTGCTACGGTTCGTGAATTATCACCGGAACGGCAAAGGCGATGAACTCAAGCCATTGGAAGTCGCGAATTTCTGCATGGATATTCAGCTCCTGGTGGGCAGTCATGGCGGCCAGATCGATCTTTGCACCATCGATCCCGACGCGCAAAACCAGGGGCCGGGCGGAATGTTTCCCTGAACTACAATTGATAACTTTCGAATGTGGAAATGATCGCACGTGAATGAGCTTGGGGCGGGACTGCCCGCCATCATGGCCTATGCCCGGGTCGGCTCGCTGGAACGGGCATGGGCGATGTTCCAGGCGGCCGGATATGATCGCGCTGGCGACGATCCGGCTGCGCTCGCGATCAAGGGGCGGTTGCTGAAGGATCGTGCCCAGCGCCTCGCCGGCCTCGAACGGGCAGCGCTCTACGCGGAGGCGGCCAGGGCCTATGCCGCTTCGGCCGGGATAAGTGGCGCCACCTATCCGCTGATCAATGCCGCGACGCTGTTGCTACTCGCAGGCGATGTGGCGCGCTCCGCCGATCTGGCGCGACAGGTGCTCGCGCGGATCGAGGAGCATCCGGACGAGCCCGAGACACCCTATTATCGGGCCGCCACCGGTGCAGAAGCACTGCTGCTGCTGGGGCGCGAGACCGATGCGGAGATAGCACTCAGCGAGGCTATCTCGCTGGCGCCACGCGCCTGGGAGGATCATGCCTCGACCCTGCGCCAGATCGCGCTGATCCTCGCCGCCCAGAAGCGGGAAGCCGCCTGGCTGGATCAGTTACGTCCGCCACGCTCGCTGCATTTCGGGGGGCATATGTCCTTCCGCGCTGACACCCGGCCCGAACCGCTGACGCGTAATATCGCCGCGCTACTTGCCGAGGAGCGTATCGGCTTCGGTTTCGGCGCACTCGCGGCGGGCGCCGACATTCTGGTTGCTGAGGCACTGCTGGAGGCTGGGGCCGAACTTCAATTGCTGCTGCCGGGCGGGATCGAGGCATTCGCTGCACTTTCAGTCGATCCCTTCGGCGCCGGATGGCGACGACGGTTCGACCTGGTGCTGGGCCGTGCCGCCGGGGTTCGGGCGGTCGCGCCTTTCGGCCGGCGGCCGGATCAGGCGATGATCGACCTCGCGGACGAAATCGCAATGGGTACGGCATTGGGCAACGCCCGACGGCTGGCGAGCGAGGCAGTGCAGTTGCTCGTTCTCGACAATGCTGCGGGCGAGATGGGAAGCCGTTCGGCCGCGATCTGGACCGGCGGCGGAAAGAAGCGCCGCCAACACATTCTGATCGCCGCACGCGAGGACATCGGGGCGCTCTCGGTGGCGGCGCCTGCTGGTGCGCAGCGCAGCCTGGCCACGCTGGCCATACCCGTCTCAACCACTGGCGGTTCGGACGAGGCCGAAAGGCTGCGGGAGATCAAGGCAGTGCTGGATCAAGGCGCCGCTCCGGCGATCCCTGCGAGTTTCACTGGCGAGATGGTGCTGGTCTCCTATGACGGCCCTGATACTGCAGCCGAGGCGGCGACCGCCCTCAGCGAAGGACTGGACGATATTGCCGTAGGGGGGCATTACGGCGTTTGCGCGTTGACGTTCGACCCGTTCAACGGCGGAGCGAAGGCGACGGGCCGCACGCTGACGCTCGCACGGGCGGCCGCAGGTTCGGCGCTACCTGGCGCGGTCTGCGTATCGGAGGATTTCGCGATGGCGCTGGAGGTAATCGACCCGGCGCGCTTCCAGGCCAGTTTCATCGGCGAGCTTGTCGATCCCGAAGATACCGCGCCGATCGGCCTCTATGGCCTGCGTCGCGGCCTATAGGATCATTTCCTCCAGCCGGTGCGGCGCGACGATGACCAGGGAATTTCCGTCGCGCCGGATGATTCCGCGGCGCTCGAGCGCCCCGACCGCGCGCGAGGCGGTTTCACGGGTGGTGGCGACCACGAGCGCGAGATCAGCCAATACTGGTAAGGGGGAGATGACGAAGTCGGGCCGCAGTTGGGCCTGCCGCAGCAATTCCGCGTGAATGCGCCCGACGGAGGAAAGGCCCGAGCGTTCGAAAATGCGCTCGGTCGCCTTGCGCAGCCGGAGAATGAGCAGACGGGAAAGGGCGAGTCCGATGCAACCGTGCCGCTCCGCGAGCAACGCCAGCTGCGACGCCTGCAGTATCAGCGCCTCGACCGTCTCCTGCGCGATCACATCGGTGTCCTGGGCTTCCGCTTCGGGATCGCCGAGCGCGCCGAATATGTCGCCGCGACGATATTCGTGGAGCAGGACGATTTGCCCAGCAGACGTGTAGAGAAAAGCCCGGGCACGGCCGGCGACCAGGAGATAGCATTGCCTTATCCGTTCGCCCTGGCGCACGATCGCTACCTCAGTCGAATAGGAGCGCAACTGTGCATGAGCCAGCAACTGCTCACCCACTTCGGGCGGGCAGACGAAAACCTGGCAAACGAACTGGCCGATCGCGTTCTGCTGCTTCACTGCCCCCAGCCTCCCGCTCCGTTTTCATCCCGGCTGCGAAGGCATTCTAGAGGTTTGCCGAGGGGTGGAAAGCGAAGATGCAATCCGCGCAGTAACCGACGCGCTTGCGTCTGGAGCCCACCCAGCAGGGATTCGGCAAGCACTGTCGCGAGGGATATGTGTTCGGCGGACAAAGTCGCCTTGCTCGTGTCCAAGGGAAAGAAGTCCCCGGCAATGTCGGTCCTGCCGCAATTTAGCAGCATGAAATGATATCTTGTCACGCGGAAGTAATGATGTATCATTGCCTTCGAGATCGGGCGTTAGACTCGACCACCACCAAGGAGTTTGATGGAGGCTGGCAATGTACGCAGACCGTTATGCGAAACGAAGGAAACTCGACCCGGGCAGCCTTGGCCTTTCGGCGGTGCTCGTCGGCACGATCATGGCCGGGATGATCTTCTCGGCGCCCGATATCGTGAAGAAGCTCGATCCGCGACTGAAGATCGTCAACATCGTGGAACCGCCGGTGCCGCCGCCCGAGCCGGCCAAACCGCTGCCGGAGACAAAGCAGACGGAGGTCAAGCACATCACGCCAACCTTCATTCCGGACCCGGTCGTCAAGACTGCCGAAACCCCGCAGGTCACCTTCGCGGCACAGCCGACGCTGCCGACGACGCCGTCCGAGGGAACGGGCTCGGTCCTGACCACGCTGCCGGCCAAGCCCCCGGTCGTTATCGGGCCCGGAATCAACCCGCGCTTCAACTATCAGCCCGACTATCCCTCCGACGAGCGTCGGCTCGGCCGCGAGGGGCGCGTCGTCGTCCGCGTGCTGGTTGGGACGGACGGGCGGGTGAAGCAGGTCGAGAAGGTAAGCGCCGCCAGCGACTCCTTCTTCGAGGCGACCCGCAAGCGCGCGCTGGAGAAATGGCGGCTGACCCCGGGCACCAGGGACGGCGTGCCGATCGAGGCGTGGCGGACCATGGCGGTCAGCTTCGTGATGACCGAGGAATAGGGGTGCTTCCGGTCGCGTCGGGTTCCTGGATGGCCGGCGCGACCGGGAGAAGCAGGCGGGACTGGCGCGCGCACCCCCAAGCGCCTATCTTTCCGGCAATGTCCTTCCTGCGTTCCATCTCGCCGATCCGGGCGTATCGCGACCTCCGGCTGTTCCTGTCGCAGCGCAAGCCGCATGAGCTGATCTTCCTGGTGCTCGCGCTGGCAATCACCTGGGCCGTGATGTTCGCCATCGCGAGCAACTCGACCGTCCAGAAGATCTACCGGCCGAATATCGTGTATGTACAGCAGTGGCCCGAGAACCGGACCGATGCCGAGATCATCGCGCAGCAGAAGATCGACGGGCCGATCGAAAAGCAGCGCGAGGAAGAGATCAGGAAACAGCAGGCCGAGACCCAAGCCGCCTATAAGCGCCTCGACGACAAGCTGAAGAAGTACGGCTTCTGACGACCGGCCCGAACGGCGACGACGCGCGCTGGATGGGCGCCGCGCTCGCGCTGGGCGAGCGCGGCCGGGGGCGCACCGCCCCCAATCCCAATGTCGGCTGCGTGATCGTCAGCGACGGGCGCGTCGTCGGGCGCGGCTGGACCCAGCCGGGCGGACGCCCGCATGCCGAGGCGATGGCGCTGGCCCAGGCCGGCGCCAAGTCGCGCGGCGCGACTTGCTACACTACGCTCGAACCCTGCGCGCACCAGTCGCCACGCGGACCGGCCTGCGCCGACCTGCTGGTGGCGGCGGGGGTGAGTCGCGTGGTGATCGCACTGGGCGACCCCGATGCGCGGACCGACGGGGGCGGGATCGAGCGGCTGCTCACCGCTGAGATCGCGGTCGCGACGAACCTGCGCGCCGAGGAAGCGCGGCGCGCCATGGCCGGATTCCTCGGCCGGCAGGCGCTCGGCCGGCCGCAGGTGACGCTGAAGCTCGCGCTCTCGCTCGACGGGGCGACCGCCATGGCCGACGGCACGAGCAAATGGATCACCGGGCCCGAGGCGCGGGCACATGCCCATCTCGAGCGGGCGCGACATGAGGCGATCCTGGTCGGGCGCGGCACGCTAAACGCAGATGCGCCGGCGCTGGACGTGCGGCTCGCCGGCCTCACCGGCCGCAGCCCGAAGCGACTCATGCTGACCCGCGGCGACGCCCCGGACGGATGGGAGGCAATCGGCAACCCGGACGGCCTCGCGGCGCTGCAGGGCGTGGATCATGTGCTGATCGAAGGCGGCGTGGCGACTGCGGCCGCGTTCCTCGCGGCCGACTTGGTCGACCGGCTGCTGCTCTACCGTGCGCCGATCCTGATCGGGGGCGGGCGCACGCTGCCCGACATCGGCCTGGGCGACCTTCCGGCGGCGCATGGCCGATGGAGGCTGCATGATGCACGGCGGCTTGGCAGCGACCGAGTCGAGGTTTACGAGCGCGTCAAAGGCTCCGCCACTTCAGGATAAGGCGGGATCCGGTTTTCGGCCGCGCAGGGCGACAAGGACGGGCTTAGTGTTCACGGGCATCATTACCGACATTGGCACGATCGAGCGCGTCGAGGCGCTGGCCGACACGCGCGTCGTGATCCGCACGGCCTATGACACGACGACGATTGATCTGGGCGCGTCGATCGCCTGCTCGGGCGTCTGCCTGACGGTGATCGACAAATCCGCCGGGGGGCCCGGACCGAACTGGTTCGCGGTCGATGTGTCGGGCGAGACGATCAGCCGCACCGCACGGGGGCAATGGACGCAGGGGCGCAAGCTCAATCTCGAGCGCGCGCTGCGGCTCGGCGAGGAGCTGGGCGGCCATATCGTCACCGGCCATGTCGACGGGATCGGCACGGTCGAATCGGTGATCGAGGAGGGTGGCTCGCATCGCGTGCGGATCGCGGCCGGGCCGGAGATCGCGCCGTTCGTCGCCCCCAAGGGATCGATCACGATCGATGGCGTGTCGCTGACCGTCAACGAGGTGGAGGACGGCCCGGGCGGCGTCTCCATCGGCGTCAACATCATTCCGCATACCGCGGCCGTCACTACCTTCGGCAGCCTCGCGGCCGGCGATCCGGTCAATATCGAGATCGACGTGCTCGCCCGCTACCTCCAACGCATGGAGCATTATCGTGCAAAAGCCTGAACCGAAGAAGGGCGCGCTCGCGCGATTGCGCCACGGCTTCCTCTCATCCCCCGAGGAGCTGATCGACGAGGCCAGGAATGGCCGCATGTTCATCCTGGTCGACGACGAAGACCGCGAGAACGAGGGCGACCTCGTGATTCCGGCACAGATGGCGACGCCCGAGAAGATCAACTTCATGGCGAGATATTGCCGCGGGCTGATCTGCCTCGCGCTGACGAAGAAGCGCGTCGAGGAGCTCGGCCTCGACCTGATGAGCAGCAATAACGGCACGCGACACCAGACCGCCTTCACCACGTCGATCGAGGCGCGCGAGGGCGTGACCACCGGCATCTCCGCCGCCGACCGCGCGCGGACCGTGGCCGTGGCGATCGATTCGTCCAAGGGCCGCGAGGAGCTGGTGACCCCAGGCCATGTCTTCCCGCTGGTCGCGCGCGACGGCGGCGTGCTGGTGCGCGCGGGACACACCGAAGCGGCGGTCGACGTCTCGCGGCTTGCCGGGCTCAGCCCCTCGGGCGTGATCTGCGAGATCATGAATGACGACGGGACCATGGCGCGCCTGGACGACCTGGTTACCTTCGCGCAGTTCCACAACCTCAAGATCGGCACGATCCGCGACCTGATCGCCTATCGCCGCCGCCACGACCATCTCGTCGAGAAGCGCGCCGAGATGGTGTTCCAGAGCAAATGGGGCGGCGACTGGAAGGCGATGACCTTCTTCAACAAGGCCACCGGCGACGAGCAGATCGCGCTGGTGAAGGGCCGGATCGACCCCGACAAGCCGACGCTCGTGCGGATGCACACGCTGAGCTATTTCGTCGATGCGTTCGGCGAGGAATCGGAGCGTTCCGGGCTGCTGTCGCGCTCGATGGAACTGATCGCCGAGGAAGGCGCGGGCGTGATCGTCGTGATCAACCGGCCGATGAAGGACAGCGTTTCGCGCTTCATCAGGCTGCGCGCCGAGGGCAAGTCCGCCGGCGCGCCCGAGGTGGAGGAACTGCGCGACTATGGCGTCGGCGCGCAGATCCTCGCCGAACTCGGCGTGCAGGACATGATCCTGCTGACCAACACCCACCACACCCTGATCGGACTCGACGGCTACGGCCTGTCGATCGTCGGCGAACGGGCCGTTGCCGGGCCCCCGGGCGATTAATGAGCCACGCGACGGCGATTCCAGCATGCCGGGCCGGGAATCTGGCCGTGGTGACCGGCAGCGCGGGCGGGATCGGCTTCGCCGCCGCCCGCGCCTTTCACGACCTGGGGATGCGCGTGTGCCTGCTCGATCGCGACCGTGACGCGCTGGCCGAAGCTGTTCAGCGCCTGGGCGAAAGCGCAACCGCATTTCCCGTCGACGTCGCCGATCGGGCAAGTGTCGAGACGGCCGCCTCCACGATTGCGTCGAACCTTGGACCCGTTTCAGTACTGATGAACAACGCGGGCATTGGCAGCGGCGGCGACGTCTTTGCTGCCCCGGACGCCTGGGCCCAGGTGCTCGGCGTTAACCTGATGGGCGTGCTGCACGGCGTCCAGAGCTTCCTGCCGGCGATGGTGGCCGCCGAAGCACCGGGCCTGGTCATCAATACCGGCTCGAAGCAGGGCATTACGCAGCCGCCGGGCAATACCGCGTATAATGTCAGCAAAGCGGGCGTGAAGGCGTTGACCGAAGGCCTCGCGCACACTTTACGTGAGCAAACCGGCGGCCGGATCAGCGCGCATCTGCTTATTCCCGGCTTCACCTATACCGGCATGACGGCCGCGCAACTGCCCGGCAAGCCGCCGGCAGCGTGGACGCCGGAGCAGGTCGTGGATTTCATGATGCAGGGCGTCGCCGCCGGCGATTTCTACATTCTGTGCCCCGACAATGAAACGACCACTGAACAGGACCGGCGGCGCATCCGCTGGGCGGCAGACGATATCGCGAACAATCGGCCCGCTCTGTCGCGCTGGCATCCCGACTGGCAGCAGGCCTTCGCCCGCCATATGACCGAGCAGCCGGAATAAGCCGGAGCAGTAGCTCGGGCACGATAACGACATCCGGCCGCGACGCGCCAGTCCGAGCGCAGCAGCGGGCGGCGAGATCGATCGGGCCCGCGCCATCGCCGTAACCGCGCGATAAAAATGATCGTGACGGACGAAATGGCCGGGCCCCGCTGGCGCGCGCTCCCTCTTCCCATATTGCCAACCGCGCTCGTACCCAGCCCTGCACAGCCCTTATCGGCCCCGCCGATGCTCTGGGCCACTGGCGACCGCCATGTGCTTCGACCAGGCACGACTGCGTAGGGCGCCGACGGCGACGGCAGTTTGGATCCTACATGGAATCAACGCCCTCGCGGGATCCTCGCGCCTCGCGACGCGATCCGCACGGCGCCTTGGGCCACGCCATTCACACTATAAAAATACGATTTGATATTTATATAGGGATGACTTATTCGTATATGGACAACGAGATTGAGGAGGACGACGCGGCCGCTCCGGCGCAGCGCGATTTGGCACAATGCGAAGGTCGTCGACCTTAACACCGCGCGCCCAATCGCAGACCTTCGCCACCTTTCTTGCTCGACCAGCCAACAGATCCCACGCCCATGCAATAATTTCGCAATACTACGAAATTTTATTTCAAGAATTACTGCAGCATAACCTACAACACACCTAAACATTAAAAAATAAAATCGGGAGAGATCGTACATGCGCTCGCTATATCTTTTGTCCGGCACTGCCATCGCTTCACTGATCGCCGCTCCAGCATTCGCGCAGCAGTCCGCTCCCGCGGCGACTGTTCAGACCGACGTGAATTCCGACAGCGCCGGCACGGATGTGGCCGAGGACATCGTGGTAAGGGGCGTGCGCGCCAGCCTTCGCTCTGCCGCCGACGTCAAGCGCAACGCCAACACGCTCATCGACTCCATCGTGGCGGAAGATATCGGCAAGCTCCCGGACAATAACGCGACTGAAGCGCTTCAGCGCGTTACGGGCGTCCAGGTATCGCGCGACCTCGGAGAAGGCGGCGCAATCGCGATTCGCGGGCTTCCACAGGTCGAGACGACGCTCAACGGCCGCGAGACCTTCACCGCCGGCGGCGGACGCACTTTCAATCTCCAGGACTTTCCCGCAGAATTGATCTCACGCATCGACGTCTACAAAGCATCGACCGCGGACCTGATCGAGGGCGGCCTGGGTGGCCTGGTCGACCTGCGCACCCGCCGTCCGCTGGACCTCCCCGGATTTACGATCAGCGGATCGGCGCGCGGCACCTATGCGGATTCCGTCAAGAAGGCGACGCCGAGCGGATCATTGTTCGTCTCAGACAAGTGGGACAGTGGCGTCGGCGAGATCGGCCTGCTCGGGAGCTTCAGTTACCAGGATCGCAAATATCGCCAGGATATCGACAGCACCGGCGCGCCGACACCACGCAGCGACCTGGTGGCGGGCCAGACCGTGTTCGCGCCGAACGGCAACAATCAGGTCCTGGTGGTCGGCGAGCGCCAGCGCATCGGCGCCAATGTCGCGCTGCAATGGCGCCCCTCGCCCAGCCTCGAGCTGACGCTCGAGGGCCAGTACCAACGCTTCAAGACCACCCAGCAGCAATATAGCGCCAACGTGCCGACTACCGGTGTTACCCCGGTCACCGGAAGCACAACCCTGTTTCCGGGCACGCAAGATGTCTCCCAGGCCAGCTACACCAACGCGCGCCTGATCGCCGGCGGAACCGAGCGCGACACACTTGATGAAAACAAATCGATCGGATTGAACGCACGGTGGAATGTGGGCGGCGTCACCGTGACGGGCGATGTCGCGTACACCAAGTCGAAAAACGATCTATATTATACTGAGCTCGACCTCTTCACCAACATTCCGGTGTTTACACAGAACGCTTCTACAAATCCCCCTTCCTCGTCATCGGGAAATTATAATCTCGCGAATCTTGCAAATTACACTATCGGCAATCTGACTCGCAACGAAAACCACTATGTTGGCGACGAAATAGCGATGCGCCTAGATGGTGAGTATAAGTTCGAGGGCGGGTTACTGAATTCAATTCAGGCGGGGTTTCGCTACTCCCATCGCACGATCGCGCAGCATGACCCGCTACGCTACACTGGCACAACGAAGACAATAAATCCTACACTTTTTCCAGATCTTTTCCAAGCCAACGCCTATGGCGATTTCTATACGGCCAGCAATGCTGGCGTCGATTTCCAGCGCAATTACCCCTATGCGATCCCCTCGCGTCTGAAAAATGACTTTTCTGGCGTGCTGACTGAACTTGGACTCGTTGGGGCCGCAGCGCCTTCGCTTACTTCCACAAACAGTCAGCTCGCGATATTCAATGCGGATGAGAAGAGTAACGCCGCATATGTAATGACTAACTTCGATTTCGTGCTTGGCGTACCGATAGACGGCAATGTCGGCGTCCGCTATGTTCAGACAGAAGATTTAATACGCGGCAATCAGCGGCGTACTCAATTGGTCAATGGCACGCTTGTTCCTATAGACCCCCCGATATTTGATAGCGTCGTCGTGAAGAATAATTATGAAAATTGGCTTCCGAGCGCGAATATTCGTTTCCACCTCACCGACAAGCTGCAGTTCCGTCTGGCGGCATCGAAGACGCTCACCCGCCCGGACTTCAGCCAATTGTCACCTGCCTTGACGGTCGTTCCCGGCCAGCTCGCCGCCAGCCAGGGAAACCCGAATTTGAAGCCAATCACGTCGAATAATGCGGACGCATCGCTCGAATGGTATGTTAGCAAGTCGACATCGCTCTACGTGGCCGGTTTCTACAAGCGCGTAACCGGGTTCATCTTCACCCGGTCGACCTCAGGGGTAACCATCGGCGGGCTCGATGGCTATACGCTGTCGCAGCCTTTGAATTCGGGCACAGGAACGGTCAAGGGCGCCGAAATTGGCTATCAGCAGTTCTTCGACTTCCTGCCCGGAGCACTGTCGGGCTTCGGCATTCAGGCCAACGGAACCTATACGGACAGCAAGGCGCCGACATCGCTGGTCGGATTCTCCGCTCCGCTCCCGCAGCTTTCGAAATATAGTTACAATATTGCCGGCATCTACGAGAAGTACGGCATCACTGCCAAGGTTGCCTATAATTATCGCTCCAGCTTCCTGTCTTCGATTCTGGCGGGCGCCTACACCCCACCCGGCGGCATTACGCAGCCCTATGTCTTCCCCGTCATGACCAAGGGCTATGGCTGGCTCGACGCTTCGCTCAGCTACGATATCAACAAGCACATCACCGTTACGCTGGACGGACAGAACCTGCTGCGCACGCAGATTCAGCAATATTATCAGGTCACCACCCGGCCGGGCCAGTTTACGATCGATGACCGGCAGGTCATGGCCGGCGTGCGGGTGAAGTTCTAAGGTGCGAACGGGCGCGAGGGTCCTCCCCAGGACAACCCTCGCGGCCGGGCCAAACCGGCACCCGGCGTTTTTGCTCGCCCTTTTTATGGCAACACCCGCACAGGCGTCTTGGGTTTCGGCATGGACGGCCGCCCCCTTCCCGGCCACCCCGGTACTAACCCAACGGGACGTGCGCGACTACGCAGGCGCGACGGTGCAGCAAGAACTCGTGCTCAACACCGGAGGGAGCCGCCTGCGCGTCCGCATGACGAATGCTTTAGGCGCCGCGCCGCTCGATTTTCTTGCAGCATCCGTCGACATCGAAGGTCATGCGGTTTCGTTGCGGTTCGGCGGCCGCGAGGGGGCGACCCTGCCGGCAGGCGGCGCGCTCGTGAGCGATCCCGTCCCAATCGCGGTGAAGCGGTTCCAGCGGATCGCGGTGACCGTACGCTACGGCGCCGTTGCCGTGCCTGCAGCGCATTTGCTGACCGTAACCGTGCGCTATCCCGACGGTCGTAGCCGCACTGGACGAGGCCCCGCGCTTGCGGCGGCGGTAGAGGTGGACCGGCCGCGACCGGGCCGGGTCATCGTCACGCTTGGCGACTCGATCACGGAGGGCGCCCGCGCCCAGCCCGAGAGCTTCACCGGCTGGCCTGAACAATTCGCCGCCACGCTGGCGATATTGCCTCGTTATGGCGCCTGGAGTGTGGTGAACGCCGGCATTCACGGCAACCGCCTAATGCGAGAGGGCGCTGGCCCGAATGCCTTGGCCCGCTTCGATCGCGACGTTCTTGCCATCCCCGGCGCTATCGACATCATTTTGCTCGAGGGGATCAACGATATCGGCTGGGGCAATGCCAAAGCAGCCACCGATGGGCCGGTAAGCGCCGAAGACGTAATCGCTGCCTATCGCCAGATCATCGACCGAGCCCATTCGGGTGGGCTTCGCATCATCGGCGCGACGCTGCTGCCCTATCGCGGCTCAGTCTATTTCACGTCGAACGGCGAGTTGGCCCGCCAAGCGGTGAACCGCTGGATCCGCACATCGAATGCGTTCGATGCCGTGGTGGATTTCGAACGCGTGATGGCGGATCCGCGCGATCCTGATCGGCTCGATTCCCAATGGGACTCGGGCGATCATTTGCACCCGAACGATGCGGGCTATGCAACAATGGCGGCTGCGATCGCCCCGAACCTGCTGTCGGAACCATGAAGCATATGAGGCACTCATGAAAGACCGGGTCACATTACTGCTCGCCATCGGCACGGCAGGGCTGGCCCTGTCGTCGGTAGCGGCGGTAGCGAGTCGTTCATCCTGGGTCGGTGCCTATGGAAATGTGCCGATCGGCTACGAGCCGACCATTCGGGATGCGCTGGGCGCGCCACTGCAGGATCAAACGGTGCGGCAAATCGTCCGTATCGGCATGGCAAGCGATGCAGTGCGAATCCGGCTTTCGAACGAGCTCGGCCCCGCACCATTGCGTATCGGCGCCGCGACCTTCGCGCAGGTCGATTCGTCCGGCAACGCGATCCCAACAACGATTCGCCCCCTGACGTTCAACGGCAGGCCGGATGCAGTGATTGCGGCAGGCGCCCCCCTACTGGCGGACGTACTCGCGACCAAGGTAACACCGGGCGTGGACTACGCGATTTCCATCTACTACCCGGAGGTGAGCATGCCGCCAGCGCACGCGCAGATGGCCGACGTGGCGCCGGGCGACCAGACTGGCAGGCTATCTCTGAACGGCAGCCTCCGCAAGCGCGTGCCCGCGCTCGTATCGCGAATCGACGTGGCGGCCCAGCCGACGGCGCGCACCCTGCTGGCCTTCGGTGATTCGATCACCGAAGGCGCCGCCTCGACGCCCGGTGCCTATATGAGCTGGCCGGACCAACTCGCGCGCCTGCTCGCGGGCGAACGCAGCGGCCGGTGCTGGTCAGTCCTCAACGCCGGGATCAGTGGCAACCGGTTGCTGCACGACGGCCGCGGCCCAGGCGCGCTCGCCCGGTTCGATCGCGATGTCCTGTCGGTCCCAGGCGTGCGAACGGTTCTCCTGCTCGAGGGAATCAACGATATCGGCGCCAGCGCGCAGCCCGAGCATCGCGAGCAGGCTGTTAGCACGGATGAGATCATCGGCGCCTACCGCGAGATCATCGCGCGGGCCCATGCGCATGGCATCCGGGTACTGGGCGGGACGTTGCTGCCATTCGAGGGTGCCGTCTACTTCAGTGCCGACGGCGAAGCCAAGCGTCAGGCCGTCAACGCATGGATCCGAAGCGCCGGCGCCTTCGACGGGGTGATCGATTTCGACATGGCGATGCGCGATGCCGGGCATGCCTCGCGCATGAGCCCTGCCGCTGACAGCAAGGACAATCTCCATCCGCGCGATGCCGGCTATGCCATCATGGCGCGCATCGTCGCTTCAGCCCTGGCGCGCGACGCATGTCCCGGCGCGTGACCGTCGAGCGGCAAGGGTTGTGGCTGGCGGCGCTGTCGATCTCGCTGCTCGTCGCCTCGCCGGCATCCGCACAGCAAAAAGCCCCGAACGCCTGCGACCACCAGGTTCCGGTGATCGCCGCCGATCGCCTCAAGGAGCCCTGGTGGGCCGCCCGCCACGCCGACATCCTTGCCCGGATCGCGGGGCATGCCGATCCGGACGTCATCCTGATCGGCGATTCGATCACGCATAACTACGACAAGAGCAAAGTGCCGGACGAGAATTTCCGTCCAACCTGGGATCGGTTCTACGCTCCGCGGCGATCGCTGAACCTCGGCTTCGGCGGCGATACCAGCGCGCAAGTGCTATGGCGCCTCCAGCACGGTGAACTCGACGACATCTCCCCCGCTGTCGCGATCCTGCTCATCGGCACCAACGACACTGCCCAAGGCCATGACGCCGGTCAGACCCAGTGTGGAATCGATACGGTCATCAAGGAGATCGCCCGGCGATTGCCAAAGACCCGAATTCTCCTGCTCGGCATATTACCGAGCGCGATTTCCCAAGCGAAGAGCGCAACCGATTCCGAGATCAACGCCGAGCTATCGACGCGCTATGCCGAGGATCCAAGGGTCATCTATCTCGACATCGGCCCGATCTTCCTCCGATCCGATGGCAGCCTCGATACATCGGTCTTCTATGATCCGCGGCTGCCCGGTCGCAACGCGAAAGCCTTGCACCCCGATACGATCGGGCAGGAACGGATGGCGGAGGCGATCGAACCGACGCTCGCGGGCATGCTGCAAGCCCCACCGCAGGTGCCGCTGGACGCTATGGCCAATGCCAATACGGCCATTATCCCCGTGCCACGCCTGGAGCATGATTCTTACGACTGGTATGAACGCCATCACGCCGAACTCGGACTGGCGCGATCGATCCGCCCGAAGATCGTGATGATCGGCGATTCCATCACGCATTTCTGGGCGGGACCGCCCGTGTCGACGCGACGCAATGGGCCGAACGCCTGGCGACGGCTGTTCCGGCGAACATCGGTGCTCAATCTCGGGTTCGGCTGGGACAGGACACAAAACGTGCTATGGCGATTACGACAGGGCGAACTGCGTGGCCTTTCGCCGCGCACGGTGATCATCAACATCGGCACCAACAATCTAACCGGAACCGCCAATGCGCGCGCGAACACGCCGGCCGAGGTGGTCGAAGGTATCGCAGCGATCGTGCGCGAAGTCCGCCGTCAGACACCCGCAAGCCGGATCATCGTGATGGCGATCTTCCCGCGCGGGCATCTTCAGACCGATCCGTACCGCCAGCCGATCGCGGAAACCAACCGCCTTCTCGCCCGGCGTTTCGGGCACGATCAAACCCTGTGCTTCCTGGATATCGGCACGCGATTCCTCAACCCGAACGGCGCTTTGCGGAGCGGCATCATGCCGGACGGAACGCATCCGAGCGAGGCGGGATACAAAATCTGGGCGTCGGCGCTAGCCCGGGTGGGTATCCGGCGCTGACCCTGCGGACGATATCGGACCGTGCCGGTCAGCGCGGCATATCCAACCGCTCATAAGGCAGGCCAAGCGACAGCCCGGCCGCCTGAGTAATCGCATCCGTCGTCCGTCGCAGCGGCTCGAGCAGCCGCTCGTGGCGGGCATTCCCGTCTGCATCGATCAGCGTCGAGATGGTCAATGCGGCATTCAGGGGAGCGTGTGGGCTGCCCACAAGAACGCCGATGTCGGCACTACCGAGGAAGCGCTCGCCAATCGATTCCGCATAGCCGTCGCGGCGGATCGCCGCGATACGCTCCAGCTTCTTCCGTTGCGCGGCGGGAGGCATGTCGCGCCATTCGGCCAGACGCGACAGCAGCCCCTCAAGTGCCGGCTCCTCCAACGCCGCTAGCAGCAATCGACCGGAATTGGTGCGAAGCGGGGAGTGCGTGGAGCCTACTTCGACCGAGAGGCGGAAGGGATTGGGGCTTTCCTCCTGCGCGAGCACCAGCACTTCATCACTTTGCAGTACGGTGAGATGGCAACTCTCGCGGATCTCATCGGCAAGCGCCCGCATGAAGGGCCGCGCAGTCGCCACGAGCCTTTCAAAGGGCGAGTGGATGCGCGCCAGCTGGAATAGCTTGAGCGTAAGCGAATAGCCGCCACTCGTCGCCTCTCGCCGAATAAATCCGCGTCCTTCCAGACAAGCCAGCATCCGGAACAGTTCATTCGGTTGCCGGTCGAGCGCCCGCGCCAGTTGCGACTGCGTCAATGCCACCGCCTGATCGGCAAGATACTCGATAATATCAAGTCCCTTTTCGAGCGCGGGCACCATATACTTGCGGCGCCGCTCATCAGTCGACAGGCCCTTTTCAGACATCGCTTTCCCTAATTTTAGCGTGGCTGGGGTCGCTCTATCTCATCATGCGCCATCGCCACAACGCCTTTGCGCCGCCCGGGCGGAAGACTGTTTCCGCGACTTCCGGCTCCAATTCTTGGCGCGCACCAATTCGCTTCCGATTGATTATTTATATGGACATTGTATATTTATATGCAAATAGCAACGAGAGAGCATGTCTTGGAGGATTCGGGGAATGCGGGTTGACGCTTTCATCGGGCAGGAAAAGGCGCTTGCGCCTCCCCTGGACGGGCTGGTCGTGCTGGACATGGCGCAGTTCCTCGCCGGCCCGGCCGCGGCGCTCCAACTGGGTGATCTCGGCGCGCGGGTAATCAAGATCGAAAGGCCCGACACAGGCGACCTTTGCCGACAGATGTACCTCACCGACACCGACATCGACGGCCAGTCCACGCTGTTCCACGCTATCAACCGCAACAAGGAAGGCATTGCGCTCGACCTCAAGAGCGAACGCCACCTCGCGGCGGCGCGGCGCCTGATCGAACAAGCCGACGTACTCATCCAGAATTTTCGCCCCGGCGTCATGGAACGCCTCGGGCTCGGCTATGAGGTCGTACGGAAGATAAACCCCGGTATCGTCTATGCGAGCGTATCCGGGTACGGCCATAGCGGCCCGTGGTCCAAGCTACCGGGCCAGGACCTGCTCGCGCAGGCCCGTTCCGGCGTGATGTGGCTTAGCGGAACCGCCGACAGCGGCCCGACACCGATCGGACTTTCCATCGCCGATATGCTGGCAGGGCATGTCCTTGCCAAAGGGATATTGGCACTGCTCGTAAGGCGCGGCCGAACCCGGAGCGGCGGACAAGTCGAAACGAGTCTGCTGGAAGTCCTAGTCGATTTCCAATTCGAACTGCTGACGACCTATTTGAACGACGGCGGTCGTGCGCCGCAGCGCGCCGCGGCGCAGGGGGCCAATGCCTATCTCGCGGCCCCTTATGGTGTATACGCCACGCAGGATGGCTACCTCGCCCTCGCCATGACGCCGCTTGCACGGATCGAGACGTTGCTCGACCTGCCCGGGCTTGCGGCCTTTAGCGACGGGTTTACCGAACGCGATCAGGTGTTCGATCGGATCGCGGGTCGACTTAGAGAACGAACCACGGACGCGTGGCTCGCGGTCCTGGAGCCGGCCGGCATCTGGACCGCGCCAGTGCTCGATTGGCCGGCACTGCTCCAAGCCGAAAGCTTCCGCGCGCTAGACATGCTGCAGAATATCAGCACCAGATCGGGATCGATACGGACCACAGCAAGCCCATTGCGGATCGACGGCGTCCGACCGGCGGCGCCCCGCGGGGCCCCGGAAATCGGGCAACATACATTGGCGATCTCGCGCGAATTCGGGCTCGATTTGAGTTGAAGGCGCCCTGCCGGGCCGGCCTGTGCGGCCGGACAGGAGATGGAAGTCTTCAATGTCACGGCGACCAGGAGACCTGAAGCATGCCCTTGCACGATATTTCCCGACGCACGCTCCTTTCGGGAACGGTCGCGCTGGCGGGCGCGACGATCGCACCCGCGGGCTTCGCCAAGGATCGCACCGACTCCAGCGCGTGGCTACGAACGCCGTACAAATACAACAAGCTGGTGCTGGGCGGTTCCAAGGTAGCGGGCGCGTTCGATGAAAAGGCGGTCGATTGCCCGTTCGTCTTCTTTCATGACGGTCGCTTTCATCTGACCTATGTCGGCTTCGACGGGACCGGGTATCAAACCGGGATCGCCGTGTCGGACGATCTGGTCACCTGGCAACGCCAGGGCATCATGCTGGCGCGGGACCCAGCCGATCCGGTAACGCGCTTCAATATCGCCGCGGCCTCGATCCTGCGAGAGAACGAACTCTATGCGCCGGGCCGATTGATCAAGGTCGATGGGCGATATGTCTGCGCATGGCACGCCTATCCAAGCGCCGGGTACGAGGAAGGGCCGGCGGTGATCGGGCTGGCCTTCAGCACTGACCTGAAGACATGGCATCGCGGCGCGCCGATCCTGCGCCCCGAGGACGGGGCCGACTGGGAACGAGGCGGCCTCTACAAGCCCTATCTCGTGAAGGACGGCGACACCTTCTATCTGTTCTATAACGCCAAGACCGCGGACAAGACCTGGCACGAGCAGACCGGCTTGGCGACGTCAAAGGACCTGATCACCTGGCGGCGGCATCCGGCCAATCCGCTGCTCCGCAACGGCGGGCCGGATGCGCCCGACAGCCGCTTCGCCAGCGATCCGTTCGTCGCGACGCACCGGGGCAAATGGGCGATGTTCTATTTTGGCCTGTCAGGCGCCGATCGTAAGGCGCGCGATCTGGTGGCGGTCGGCCCGGATCCACTGCACTTCACCAAGGTGAACGAGGTATTGATCGATGTCGGACCGCCTGGCTCGATCGATGACGATTATGCGCACAAGCCTGCGCTCATCTTCCATCAGGGGGATCTCTATCATTTCTACACCGCCGTCGGCGGTCGCTATCCCAACGACGTGCGCGGCATCTCCGTGGCGCGGTCGCGGCCCTGGTGACGCACTCCGCAGCACGAAGCGGGTCGATCGCGCTTGCGACGCTCTGCTCGGGCCGGTGACGGCGCAGTAGTGACTCCCCAGCGGCGGCGGCGACCACGTGGCGATGGCGTCCGGGACGCAAAGCCCATTGGCGGTGCCCCATGCCCATTTCGGCCCCGAACCTACCGCGCGTTAAGCGCAGTGCCGACGAGCGGGCAGTGCCCATCATGCGCCGACAATTCGTGACCGGCACCTGATAGCGAGGACGGCTTTTGGCGCCCTATCATCCGCCCCCCTCCTCACCGCGCCGTAATGGTATCGGCAAAGACCAGCCGCACCGGTCCCAGCAACCCGGAATCGAGCAAGGGTTCATCCTTCTGGAAGAAGGTCCAGGTCGAGAAGGTCACGCGCCCGTCGGCAGGCTTACTCTTGCCCTCCCGGTACCAGTCGGGGAGCGTGACGAGCTTACGTGCCATCACCTCGGTTTTCCTGCCGTCTGTCGAGAAGCGCTCGCCGATTGGCCATTCGGCGTCGACGCGGGGATACGGATCGGGCTGCTGGGCATCGCCGATCATCCGATTGGGCCAGAGGCTGGTGACAATGATGGACACGTCATTCGCCCCGGGGCGCACCGCATCGGTGATATCGACGCGGTACGGCGCCTTCCAGACGGTGCCGAAATCATGCCCGTTGATGCTGACATGCGCGAGGACCTCGACCCGACCGAGATCGAGAAATGTCCGCCGCCCATTGTGAAACGCCGCTTTGGGCACGGTAATCCGTCGCGTGTAGGTCGCGGTGCCGGAAAAATAGCGAACGCCTGGATCGGCGTTGCGGCTGAGTGAGGACAGCTTCGAAAGCGCTGTCTCGGGGGGCGCACCACGACCCGCTTCGAATGCCACCTGCCATCCCCCCGCGACCGTAACCGGCACCGGCACGCTTGCGGCGAACGCCTGGCCGGTATCAAGCGTGTAGCGCCCGCTCTCGAACGCCAACGCGCGAATTCCAGTATCAGTGCGTTCGATCGATGCGGGTTGCGCGACAAGAGCCGGCGCGGGCGGCCCCTTGGCGGCAATCGCCGCAATTTCGGCGGCAGACAGCGCATGCGCGGTCGTTACGACCGGGGTGTTGTCGCCCTCGAAGAAGTAGGTGACGCCGCTTTGCGACGGCGCATCGCTTCCGCCGGCGAACACCGTGCGCCCGCTCTTGAGCCCGGTACGCGCGAGCTTCCCGTCGATATAGAGACTCGGCCGACCACGATCGTAGACCAGCGCGAAATGCGTCCACCCGGCAATCGGCTGGTGCGAGACCAGCACCGCAGGCGCGACATCGGGCGAAACGCGCTCGATCACATAGGCGCCATTCCGCCCCACCGCGAGCCCCGCGACGGCAGTGTCCGCGCCGTGCAGATCCACGCCCGAGCGTGCCGGTATGACATAGAATTTACCGGTTTCGTTCACCCTGCCGTCGGTCTTTTCGGAAGGCATCAGCCGCAGATCGATATCCGGCTTCGCCCAGACCGAAAGCGTGAAGCTGTCGGCCGGCGCAGTTGCAGCCCGCGATGTCGGATTGGCGAGGTCGACGAAACGTATCCCGTCCCGCGCCGCCCAGCTCGCGCCGGCGCGCGATCCCGCCGGCTTGCGTAACATCACGAAGGTCGATCCGACCGGATCCAATGTGAAGGACACGCTGGTCCGCCCGTCGCGCGCGTCATAGAGCGCAGGGACGACGACCGATCCATCCTCCGGATTCCATAATTCTGGCGCCTTGCCCGCGACGCGAAAACTGCATGTAACGGTCTCGATACGCCGCTGCCGGTTTGCGACGAAATACATGTCACCATCGGCGAGCGAACGATGCTGCCAGACGAGTTGCCCTTCGGGCGCGCCTGTGCGGCAGAGGGCATCGGCCCCCACTCCGAGATCGCCGAGCACGTCGGCAATCGTGCCGGTCGGATAAACCCTGCCCTTGCCGACGGTCCGGGGGGCGGTACCATCACTCCACAGCGCGGCGATATCGGCGCGGAACGCGACTTCACCCTGCGCGCCGCCGGCAAGTGACAGGGACCGGTGCGGGCGCTCGCCCAACATCACCATACCACGCGACACGAGATCATGCAGCCGGTCGGCGAGTTCACGGGTCATGCCTGAAAGGCCGTCCGGGAGCACCAGCAAGCGATAGCTGGCACCGTTGGGCAGGACGATCCTGCCATCCCTGATCTCGACCGATTTCAACAAAACCTCGGCATTGACGAGATCATATTGGTAGCCGGCGGGCATGGCCGGCGAGAAATGCGTGCCGATCCGCGGATTGCTGTCGGGCGATATGTCGGGCCGAATATACTCGGCCTGGTTCGGGCTATCCTCGCCAACGAAGTAGAGCACATCGGCAGCGTGATGCCCGAGACCGAGCAGATACTGGCTGCGCGACAAGGTATCCAGCCAGGGCCGCGCGGATTTGAACCAGGTATTGCTAGCCTCGAGGTTGATGCCCCACGGGCCCATCGTCATGCCGGGCGCCGCCTTCGGGTTGGGCTGCATCGCGTAGCGGTGGAAATAGATTCGGTTGACGCCCTGCGCGAACATCAGATCGCCGAGCGCCTTCATCGAATAGGGGTAGTCGGACCAGCGGCTGGTCTGCGCCTCCCCGGTAAATGCTTCCGCGGCGACGATATCCTTGCCGTAGACATGCGCGGCGGAGCTGACCATCTTGACGGAGCGGTTATCGGTCCAAGGTGTGCGCGTCCAGAATTCAGTCATCGGAAACTGTGCGCGGCCCGAAACCTGCAATTCGTCGAAGGGCCCGGGTCCATATCCTTCCACCGCGAATTCGAGGCCCGCGGCACGGACCTTCTGTTCCATCCGGCCATAATAATTATCGGCCATGAGGTCGGCGAGCGTGCGGCGGAAGTCGAAAAGAAATCGATCCGAAATATCGCGGCTGCCCACGACGCGCCCCGCGAGCGCCGGCGCATAGGCAGTCAACTCATAGCCGTTGCGCTTGGCGAAAGCTGCCGGCACGCCATCGCTCCAATTCTGCAGGCCAGCTTCGTAGCTGTCGATCTCCACCCGCCGGAACGCCTTGCGCGCCTGCGGATCGGCAGCGGCGATCACGCGCCCCAGGCTGCTGTCGAACTGGTGATCGACGGCGCCCATGTCGAACTTGTCGACCTCAAGGCCGCGACCGGAATCCGATGCTGCAACGTTGATCTTGCCGGTCGGCGTGTGCCCCAGCCGCAGGATCGTCCAGCGGCCTTTCGGTGCGCGCCAATCGAGCGTGCCGTCCGCAGCGACGCTGCCGGTGAGATCAACGATACTGGCCGGATCAATGGCGGATTCCGCGAGTGGCTGCCCACCCCCGACACCAGCCGGCACCGCACGAAAATTATGTTCCGCTTTCACATCCCAATCGACGATGCGCGGCGTTGCATAGAACAGCGCCTCGGCCAACCTGGCCTTGGCCGAAGGTGTCACGCGGAAATAGCGCGCGACGACGGCGGGGAAGTTGGTCGACCCTGGCGCCTCGATGCCGCGTTCAGCACCGATCGTGACGCGTGTCACCATGCGCCACGTACGGGCATCGTCCGATGCCTCGACCGAAGCGGTGAATTGCGGCTGTTCCTTGTCCGCGTAAAGCGTAGCAGCCTGTGCGGTGAAAGGCGCCTTGGTCTCGATCACGAGCGGCGCCTCGGGAGTGATCTCGACGGTCGACTGCAAGTCGCGATCGATCAGCCGGGCTGCCGTCACAGGCCGGGTGCCGATCGTCATTCCCGCAACCGCATCACGCCATACGCTCTCATCACCCTTCGATGCCGGAAAGGCGACAACGACCGCATCGCGATAGTAGCCGAGCTTGGTATAGGGTTGCGGCAACCGCACCGAAATCCGTCGCCCGCCGTCAAGCGTGGTCTCCGTCCAGACGATCTGCTGCATCGCCTGGGCCGGGCTGATCCACGGTCCACCGCTCGACGACCAGCCTGGAGCGTTCTGCATCGCGACCGTCAGCCCGAGCTCACCACCGCGCTTCATCATATGTGTCATCAAATCGAGCCATTGCGGGCTCAAATAGTCGACTGGTCCCTTGGGGATGTCGCTGCTGCCGTCGAACGCGAGCAGACCGCCGAGCCCCGCCTCGTGCATCGCGGCAAGATCGGCATCGAGCCCCTCGCGCGTGACGTTGCCGTTCATCCAGAAGTACAGAGCCTTCGGTCGCGCCTCCGCCGGCGGGGTGCGGAAATCGGCTGGATTGGGAAGTGCGGGCGCTGCCTCGTCGGCAACAGCGGCGGAGGCGCCGAGAGCGACAAGCGCGACTCCCGCCGAAAGGCTGACGAGTCGACGATTCATGACGAGCCTTCCCCATCCTGCGAAAATGATCACCGGCTAACGCCGTACAATTGGTTGAGGGCTGCGATCGCATCATCAGCGCTTTCGCGACGCCGGAGCGCCGCATTGAGGCGCTCGGATGCTGCGTCCTGAAATGCCATATAGCCGCGGTGCCGAGGCCGCATCCATGCACCGTCGAGCGTAGCGCGAGTGGCACGATAGAAATTGTGACTCATGGCATTGGCGCTATCCGACTCCCACGCCGCGGCATGCGCCGGCTGCCCGCCTCGCCCCGCGACGAGGTTTCGCTGCGCCGCCCCGCTGGAAATCCATGCCGCAAAACGGGACGCAGCGGCCGGATCGGCGCCGAAGGCGGACACAGCAATGCCCGTGCCGCCCAGCGCGGAGCCGCGAGGACCAAATGCCATCGTCGGCACATCGGCAAAGTGGATCGCGTGGGCCCGGAACCCCGCGACGGCGTAACTGACATAGCCGTAGACCAGCGGAACCACGGCGAGCGTGGCGCCGGGCCGTGCCATCTCCTCCAGCATCGCGATCGGGTCCATTTCATAGACGGCAGGGTCGAGACCAGCGGCGAGCCCGTCGAGCAGCGCAAAGGCGCGCACAGCACCGGAAGGGAACAGTGTATTCCCAGTGCCATCGAGTTCGACGCCGAGCAGGCCGCACAGGGTAAACAGGCTCATCAGGCTGTGCGGCGGTCGCAAGGGCAGCGCCGCCCGTCCGGACGCGGCGAGGAGGGCCAAATCGTCCCATCGGGCAACAGGTGCAGCAATCCGGTCTGGCACCCATGCCTGAACCTGCGCCGCTGCGTCGATGGGCAGCGCCCATTGGTGGCCCGCCCAGCGATAGCTTTCGAAGGATCCGCCTACGGACCCGGCAGCAATCTCCGCGAGCGCGGCAGCGTCGATGCGCTCATCAAGGGCTAGCAAACACCCCGTTTCCGCGACTTGCCCGACATGTGGATGGTCGATCACGATCAGATCGTAGCGGCGAGCCAGATCCTCGACCGGATAGGTTTCGAAATCCTGGAGCGATCGCCGGTCCCAGGAGATTGCCTGCCCCGTTTGCTGTTCCCAGAGTGTCGACGCGGCGCTCAGCGGATCAAAGCCTCGTGGGTGATCCCAAGTCATGCCGCGCAACATGTTATTCCTCTGCAAACGTTCGGTTCATATATAAAATCCGATTGACACGCCATAGCGCCAACAATAGCGTGTGGGAATATCCATCATAAAACATTGCAAGATAAGGGTAGCCGCTTGGAGACGGAGCAACGGGCCGGGGGAGCAGGCTTTGACGGGCTGCCGCTGGCGGGCCTGACAATACTGGATTTCAGCCAGTTCCTTGCCGGCCCCTCCTGCGCTTTGCGGCTCGCCGACCTCGGTAGCCGCGTGATCAAGATCGAGCGGCGCGATGGCGGCGACGCCAGCCGGACGCTCTTCCTGGCTGACATGGTTTTTGACGGCACCAGCGCGCTCTTCCACACGATCAACCGCGGCAAGCAAAGCTATGCCGCGGATCTCAAAGATGACGACGACCTCGCAGCGGTACGACGCCTCATCGCGCGCGCCGATGTACTGATTCATAATTTCCGGCCCGGAATCATGGACCGGCTCGGCCTGGGATGGGAGGCGGTGCAAGCGCTCAACCCTCGCCTGATCTATGCCGGAGTCAGTGGATATGGCCCCGATGGCCCCTGGCGGGACCGACCGGGGCAGGACTTGCTCGTACAGTCCTTGTCCGGAATGGCCTGGCTGTCCGGAAATGCGGACGATGCGCCGGTACCTGCGGGGCTATCGATCACCGACATGATGGCCGGCGCTCAGCTATGCCAGGGAATCCTGGCACTGCTGGTACGGCGCGGCATAACCGGGCGCGGCGGGCGGGTTGATGTCAGCCTGATGGAAGCTGCGATCGACCTGCAATTCGAGCATCTGTCGGCATATCTCAATCGCAGCGGACCAATGCCCGGACGCAGCGGGGTCGCCAACGCCAACATCTATCTCGGCGCGCCCTACGGCTTGTACGAGACGGCCAGCGGATACATCGCGCTTGCAATGGCGCCGGTCGACCGGCTTGGGGCGCTGCTGGACCTGCCAGCGCTCGCCGATTTTACACCGGACATCTGGTTTGCCGAGCGCGATACGATCAAGGCGCTACTCCGCAACCATCTGCTGGCGCGTGACGCCCAGCACTGGCTGGCGATCCTGGAAGGAGCCGGCATCTGGTGTGCCCCGGTGCTTGACTGGCCGGCGCTGGTGGCGGAACCGGCTTTCGCCGCGCTGGCCGCGACCCAGGCGATCACCGCGCCAGACGGTGCGACGATGATGACCACGCGCTGCCCGATCCGGATCGACGGCGAGATCCTCCGGTCGCCCCTCGCTGCCCCCAGGCTCGGCGCGGACGGCCCCACCATCGACCAGGAAATGGCCTCATGATCGTTCCACAATATTTCGAGGATTACGCGATCGGAGCGGAACGGACGAGTTTCGGCCGGACGATCACCGAGACCGATTTCGTCGTCCATGCAGGCCATACCGGCGATTTCTTTCCGCATCACATGGACGCGGAATGGTGCAAGACGCAGGAGATCGGACAGCGCATCGCACACGGCACGATGGTGTTCGCCATCGGCATCGGGCTGACGGCGACGACGATCAACCCGCATGCGATGTCCTATGGCTATGATCGGCTACGCTTCGTCAGGCCTGTGCATATCGGCGATACGATCACCACGATCACACGGATCGCCGACAAGCGCGACCACCCCAAGCGCGCAGCGCAGGGCGTCGTGACCGAGGTGGTCGATATACGCAACCAGCGCGGCGAGACTGTCCTGGCGTGCGAGCACCTCTATCTCGTCGATCGACGTCCGGCTGCCTGATTCGATGCGCTGGCGCCCCGTCCCTGCCCTGCTGACGGCACTGATCGCGCTCGTGGCAGTCGCCTCCCTGTCCGGCGTACGCAACGCGGCGCGCGCCACGAATGGGGTGGCGGCGGCGGGCAAGAGCGGGGGGCCGCGCTATGGGCTTTCGACCGTCGGCCTCAGTTTCCCGTTCGCCGCCGCCATCGCGAAGGGCTTCACCACGGCAGCGGCGCGCGCGGGGGCGACAGCCATCGTGCTCGACGCCAAGG
>CAISGR010000224.1 GCA_903884945.1 uncultured bacterium | reverse complement strand
CGGCCGGCCATGCGCCCTAACTAGGCACGATGCCCGCGGTCGTCCAACCCGGGACGAAAAGAAGCATTTGCAGACGCCCCCGATCGAACTACCTTGGACAGCCAGCGCTCCGGGCATAGAGGGCGCATAGATAAATCCACAGGAAGCGTATTGATGGCATCCGCCGTTCACGAATTGACGCCCGCAGAGGCATTCGCCCACCCACAAGCAGAATCGATCGTCGTTCGCTTCGCCGGAGACTCCGGAGACGGCATGCAGCTGACGGGCGGGCAGTTCACCCTCTCGACTGCGCTGGCAGGTAACGATCTGGCGACCTTCCCGGATTTCCCGGCGGAGATTCGAGCGCCGCAGGGCACCCTGTTCGGCGTCTCGGCTTTCCAGATCAATTTCGGTTCGACCGCGATCGAGACCGCGGGCGATGCACCCGACGTACTCGTCGCGATGAACCCGGCGGCGTTGAAGACCAATGTCGGTGCGCTCAAGCCGGGTGGCCTGATCATCGCCGACGAGGGCGAATTCGGCGATCGCAACCTTGCCAAGGCCAAATATTCGGTCAATCCGCTCCATGATGGCAGCCTTGCCAAATGGCAGTTGCTGGCCTTCAACATCTCCCAGCTCACGCTCGATGCGGTGAAGCCCTTCGGCCTCGGCAACAAGGAGGCGTTGCGCTGCAAGAATATGTGGACGCTGGGGCTCGCGCTCTGGATGTTCGATCGTGACCGCCAGCCGCTGATCGACTGGCTCAAGAACAAGTTCGCGAAGAACCCGACGCTCGCCGAGGCGAACATCGCCGCGCTCAACGCAGGCCATGCTTACGGCGAGACGGCCGAGCTGGCCGGGCCGATGAAGCAGCATCACGTCGCGCCCGCGCCGGCCGAGCCCGGCCTGTATCGCACGGTGACGGGCGCTGAGGCGATCTCGCTCGGGCTCGTTGCGGGCGTGCAGCTTGCGGGCGTGAAGATGTTCTTCGGTGGCTATCCGATCACCCCGGCCTCGGCGATCCTGCATCACCTGTCGCGACTCAAGGAATTCGGCATCACGACCTTCCAGGCGGAGGACGAGATCGCCGCGATCGCCAGTGCGATCGGCGCGTCCTATGCCGGCCAGCTCGGCGTCACCTCCTCGTCGGGCCCGGGCATCGCGCTCAAGGGCGAGGCGATGGGGCTGGCGATCATGACCGAACTGCCGCTGGTCATCGTCAATTCACAGCGCGGCGGTCCCTCGACGGGCCTCCCGACCAAGACCGAGCAGTCCGACCTCTACCAGGCGGTCTATGGCCGCAACGGCGACGCGCCGATGCCGGTGATCGCCGCGCGCTCCCCCGCTGACGCGTTCGACTGCGCGATCGAGGCGGTGCGTATCGCGGTCCGGTACATGACCCCGGTGATGCTGTTGACCGACGGCTATATCGCCAATGCGGCCGAGCCCTGGCTGGTGCCGGACATGGACAGCTACACGCCGTTCCCGGTTACCTATCTCGAGGAAGCGCCGGAGGGCGGTTTCCTGCCTTATGCGCGCGACGAGAAGCTGGCGCGCCCTTGGGTGAAGCCCGGTACGCCCGGTCTGCTCCACCGTATCGGCGGGATCGAGAAGGCGCTCGGCACCGGCAACATCGATTATTCGCCGGCCAACCACCAGGCGATGACCGAGATCCGGCAGAACAAGGTGCTTGGCGTCAAGGTGGCCGACCAGGAGGTCGAGCTCGGCACGACCAGCGGTAAGCTCGTCGTCGTCGGATGGGGATCGACCTATGGTCCGATTCACCAGGCCGTGCGGCGCGCGCGCGCCAGGGGACTGGACGTCAGCCATGTCCACATCCGGCACATCTGGCCGATGCCTGGCAATCTCGGCCCGCTGCTCAAGGGGTATGAGAAGATCCTCGTGCCGGAGATGAACACCGGCCAGCTCAAGACCGTGTTGCGCGACCAGTTCCTGGTCGACGCAAAGCCGCTCAACAAGATTTCCGGTCAGCCCTTCATGATCTCCGAGATCGAAGCCGCGATCGAGGAGGCGCTCGCATGAACGACATGACCCCAGTCGCGAAGACCCTGCCCAAGGATTGGGAGACCGACCAGGAGGTGCGCTGGTGCCCCGGCTGCGGCGACTATGCGATCCTCAAGGCGGTGCAGCGCACCATGCCGGAGATCGGTGCGCGTCCCGAGAACACGGTATTCGTCAGCGGCATCGGCTGCTCGTCGCGCTTCCCTTATTATATGGAGACCTACGGCTTCCATACCATCCATGGCCGCGCGCCGGCGGTGGCGACGGGCGTGAAGCTGGCCAATCCGGATCTCGACGTATGGATCATCACCGGGGACGGCGATGCGCTGTCGATCGGCGGCAACCACACCATGCACCTGATCCGGCGCAATCTCGATTGCCAGGTGCTGCTGTTCAACAACGAGATCTACGGCCTGACCAAGGGGCAATATTCCCCGACCAGCCATGTCGGCACGCGCAGCCCGTCCACGCCGTTCGGCTCGCTCGATCGCCCGCTGACGCCCTGCGCCTTCGTGCTCGGCTCCGGTGCCCGCTTCGTGGCGCGGGCGATCGACGTGAACAAGAATCTGCCGAGCGTGCTCAAGGCTGCCTACGCCCATAAGGGTACCGGCTTTGTCGAGATCTTCCAGAACTGCATCGTCTATAACGACGATGTCTTCGCGCCGTTCACGGAGAAGGCGAACGCAGCCGGCCACCAGCTATGGGTCGAGCACGGCAAGCCGCTACTGTTCGACGCCGGGACCAAGGGGCTCGCGCTTGATACCGAACGGCTGGTGCTGAAGATCGTCGATGTCGAGGGTGGCGACTGGCAGGCGGCGAAGGTCATCGTCCATGACCAGACCAACCGCGCGATTGCGCACATGCTGGTAGAAATGCCGTTCGGGACGTTCCCGATGGCGCTGGGAGTGATCTACGACGATCCCGCCCCGACCTTCGAGGCTGCAGTCGTCGCGCAGAATGCGCAGGTCAGTGCCGGCAAGACGCCCAGCCTCCAGAAGCTCCTCTCCCAGGGACAGACCTGGCAGGTCGAGAAGCAGCCGCACGTCATCTGACGTGGCTGTAGCGCCTGATGTACCCCTCCCGCTTGCGGGAGGGGCCGCGGGGCGGCCTGTTCTTCGAGCCTCGGCGTTTTTGTCACTGCCGTCCCCGATCCCGCCGGCAGGCGGGAGGGGCGAAGGATGACGACGATCCTGTGGTTTCGACGTGACCTGAGGTTGTCGGACCAGGCAGCGGTCATTGCCGCTGCGGAGGAAGGCCCGGTCATCCCGGTCTATATCCTCGACGACGAGACGCCCAGGCACCGCAAGATGGGAGGGGCATCCCGGTGGTGGCTGCACCACAGCCTTGCCGCGCTCGATGCGAGCCTGCGCGACAGGGGTGCGCGCCTGATACTGAGACGAGGCAGGTCGGACGCCGTGCTCGCCGCGCTCGCCCGGGAAACCGGCGCGACGCGAGTGCATTGTCTTCGCCATTACGAACCCTGGTGGCGCAATGCCGAGCACGCGGTGGCGAAGAAGCTCGAGCTCGTCTGCCATGACGGCAACTATCTGGTGCCGCCCGGATCGGTCACGACCGGGGCGGGGCAACCCTATCGGATCTATACGCCCTTCTGGCGCACCTTGCAGGGGCATATGCCACCGCCTCCGCCGATGGCTGCACCCGAGGCAATATCGGGGCCCGAAGCATGGCCGGCGAGTGAGATCCTGGCTGATTGGGGGCTGGTTCCGACGAGGCCCGACTGGGCAGGCGGCTTCCGCGCTGAATGGATCCCGGGAGAGGCCGGCGCGCATGAACGACTCGCTGATTTTCTCCCCAAGGTCGCGCAATACGATATCGCCCGTAACCTGCCGTCCGTAGAGGGAAGCTCACGCCTGTCGTCGCACCTGCATTTTGGCGAGATATCGCCCGCGACGATCTGGCACAGCGTCACGCAGGTAAAGGGTGACCCGACGACCTTTCTCAAGGAGATCGCCTGGCGGGATTATGCGCAGAACGTCATCCTGCAATTTCCCGATTACGGCGCACGAAACGGGCGCGGGGCGCTTGACGGCCTGGCATGGCGCACTGGTGGCGCGGCGGAAGCGGATCTGCTCGCCTGGCAACAGGGCCGCACCGGCTACCCGATCGTGGATGCGGGCATGCGCCAGCTCTGGGCGACGGGCTGGATGCACAATCGGGTCCGGATGATCGCTGCGAGCTTCCTCATCAAGCATCTGCTGATCGACTGGCGCGACGGTGAACGCTGGTTCTGGGATACGCTGGTCGATGCCGATTACGGCAGCAACAGCGTCAACTGGCAGTGGACCGCGGGCACCGGCGTCGATTCGAACATGTTCGTCCGGATCATGGCCCCTCTGGCCCAGTCGGAGAAGTTCGATGCCGCGGCGTATATCCGCCAATGGGTACCGGAGCTCGCCGGTGTCGCCGATTCCGAGATACACGATCCCGACGCTGCCGGATGCCGGCCCGTCGCCTATCCGGCTAAGATCATCGGCCACCGGGACGGGCGGGAGCGCGCGCTGGCTGCGGCGAGGCAGTTGTGACGGAGCCCGCACGAATCGCTTTTCCCGCGTCGCGCGCGGGTGCATGACCACGCCGTCATGAATGCATCAGCGCCGAACAGGGGCCGTCGCTTCGGGACGCGCGTCACGCTGGCCGCCGGCCCGGCCGACCGGCTGCTGGCGCCTTTTGCCAGCCTTTTCCACCGCATGCTCGACCGGATCGACCTTGGCCTGGAGACAGGTGCGATCGAAGCATCGCTGCCTGATGGTTCGAACCGGGTGCTGGGTGGCCGTGGGGATGGGCCCGTTGCGATCGTCGAGATCGCGAGCTGGACTGCCCTGATCCGGCTGGCGACGGGCGGTTCGGCTGGCTGGTACATCGCCTGGTCGCGACGGGAATGGACCAGCCCCGATCCGGTGCCGCTGTTCGACCTGTTCATGCGCAATCGCCGTCCGCTCGGCGAGGTCGGGCGTGCGCGCGGGATCATGCGGCTCGCGCGCCGCGCGTGGCATGCGTTGCGCCGCAACCATCGCAGCGGCGCGCGGCGCAACATCGAATTCCACTATGATCTCGGCAATGATTTCTACAGCCTGTGGCTCGATCCGGGCATGACCTATTCGAGCGCGCTGTTCGACGAACCGATTTCGTCGGAGCAGTCGCTCGAAAGTGCCCAGGCGACCAAGCTCCGGGCAATTCTCGAGCGCACGGGCGCGCGGCCCGGCGATTCGATCCTGGAGATCGGGTGCGGCTGGGGTTCGTTCGCCGAACTGGCTGCGCGCGCGGGGATTGCAGTTCACGGGATAACCTTGTCCGCCGAGCAGAAGCGCGCGGTCGAGGCGCGGATGGCCCGTCAGGGGCTTGAAGGCGTTTCTGTCTCGCTCATTGACTATCGGGACGTGGCCGGTCGCTACGACGCGGTCGCCAGCATCGAAATGGTCGAAGCGGTTGGGCAGGAATATTGGCCCGACTACCTGGAGGCGATCGCCGACGCGCTGAAACCGGGCGGCCGCGCCGCAATCCAGCTGATCTCGATCGACGACGAGATTTTCGACGCCTATGCCGGCAATGTCGACTTCATCCAGCGGTTCGTGTTCCCCGGGGGCCTGCTCCTCTCCGAAACCCGCTTCCGCGCCATCGCGGCGGCGAAGGGGCTGAGTTGGGAAGCGCCGCGACGCTTCGGCCTGCATTATGCCGAAACGCTGCGGCGATGGCGCGACGCTTTCGAGGCAGCGGTCAGCGTGGGCCGGCTGCCCGCAGAATTCGATCGCCACTTCGTCGAATTGTGGCGATATTACCTGATGTATTGCGAAGGCGGATTCAGAGGCGGCGGTATCGACGTCGTCCAGGTCACGCTGGTGAAAGGGGAGGATGCATGAAGATCGGGATGGTGGGCGCACTCGCGTTGGCGGGCGCCACGGCAATGGCTGCGCACGGTATCGGGATGGCGCAGTCCGCCCCGGTTGCCGCGAACGAGGCGACGCAGCGTCAGGTCGGCGCGGAAATTCTCTTCTGGTCGCAAGCGCAGCGCGACGCGAACTTTCCCACCATGGAGAAGATCTTCCCCGGCAATACGATCAAGGCAAATCCGGGCCATGTCCGCGCACTGCCGCCCGGCACGCCGTTGACGATCCCGGCTGCCGAGGTGGATGCGTTCGTCGCGTCGATGAACGTCGCCGGCCTGATCGTCCTGCAGGATGGCAAGGTTCGCCTGGAGCGCTACGCGCGCGGCTTCGGCGACCAGGGGCGGTGGACGAGTTTCTCGGTCGCCAAGTCCTTTACCTCGACTCTGGTCGGAGCGGCCATCAAGGACGGCTATATCAAGTCGCTGAATGATCCCGTCACGCGCTATATTCCTGATCTTGCCGGCAGCGGCTACGACGGCGTGACCGTCGCGCAATTGCTGACCATGACGTCGGGCGTGAAGTGGAACGAGGACTACACCGATCCCAAGTCTGACGTGGCCCGGATGTTCCTCGAGCCAGTGCCCGCCGGCATTGATCCGACCGTGTTCTTCATGCGCAAGCTGCCGCGCGAGACCGAGCCCGGTACAAAATGGGTCTACAAGACCGGCGAGACCAACCTGATCGGCGTGCTTGTTCGCCGTGCGACCGGCAAGTCATTGGCCGCCTATGCCGAGGAAAAGATCTGGAAGCCGGCCGGCATGGAGCATGACGGCTTCTGGATGACGGACCAGACCCGCGCCGAAGTCAGCGGCTGCTGCCTTTCGGTCTCGCTGCGCGATTACGCGCGTTTCGGCCAGTTCGTCCTGGAGGGGGGCCATGGGGTCGTCGGCAAGGATTGGATCGCCGAAGCGACGAGCCCGCATGCTACCGTCGCGCCGGGTGGCTATGGCTATGGCTACCAATGGTGGACCTATCCCGAGGGTCGTTTCGGCGCCGTGGGAATTTTCGGCCAGATGATCACGATCGATCCTCAGGCAAAGATCGTCATCGCGATGGTCAGCGCCGCCCCCCGGGCCAGCGATCGCGCGCTCACGCAGCAGCGGTTGGCGTTCTTCGGTAAGCTGATCGCAGCCGCCAGATAGGGGCGGCGGGTCAGACCCGCTCGAAATGCCCGGTTTCGAAATCCTCGGCCAACAGCGTTACCAGCCGATCCGCCACCACTTCGGGCGATTTCACGGAAGCCGGGTCTTCGCCCGGATAGGCGCGCTCGCGCATCTTGGTCCGAGTCGCGCCCGGATCGACGATCGCGGTGCGGATGCTGCTGATATGCTGCATCTCGTCGCCATAAGCGCCGAGCAGTGTTTCGAAGGCAGCCTTGGAGGCGCCATACAGTCCCCAATAGGCACGCGGCTTGCGCCCAACGCCCGAGGTGATGCCGACTACCCGAGCCCGCTTCGATCGTCGCAGCATTGGGTCGAACGTCGCGATCAGTGCGGCCTGGGCGCTGACATTGAGGGTCAGTACCGCCGCCAGTTCCTTGGCGTCGATCGCCGGCACCGCCGCCAGGCTGCCGAGCGTCGCTGCGTTGAGGACGAGGATATCGAGTTGCGGCCAGCGCTCGCCGATCGCGGCGCCGAGTCGGGCGATGCTGTCGGTCTCGGTCAGGTCGAGCGGCGCGATGGTCGCGCTGCCGCCGGCATCGAAGATATCGCTCTCTACCCGCTCGAGGTCCTTGGCGGTTCGCGCTGTGATGACGACATGCGCGCCAGCCGCCGCCAGCGCCTTGGCGGTCGCGGCGCCGATGCCGCGGCTGGCGCCGGTCACAAGCGCGATCTGATTGGCGAGGGGCTTGTCGGTCATGCTCGTCTCTCTTCCTCACCCCGGACTTGTTCCAGGGTCCACCGGTCCGCACAAACGGACGCGGCGGCGCTTGCACCACGGTGGATGCCGGAACAAGTCCGGCAGACGGTTTTGGCTAGATCACCCGCTCCGCGAGCAAGGCGAACTGGTCGACCGAGGCGACCTCGTCCTGGTCCGTCAGTGTCGTCGGGTAATCCCCGGTGAAACAGGCGTCGCAATGGCTGGGGCGGATGTCGGCGCGGCATGCTTCGCCGAGTGCCTTGTACAGACCGTCGATCGAAACGAACGCCAGGCTGTCCGCCTGGATATAGGTGTTCATCTCTTCGATATTCTTGGTCGCTGCGAGGAGCTTGGCGCGCTCCGGCGTGTCGACACCGTAGAAGCAGCTGTGCCGGGTCGGTGGGCTGGCGATGCGCATATGCACTTCGGCCGCGCCGGCCTCGCGCATCATCTGGACGATCTTGAGCGACGTGGTGCCCCGCACGATCGAATCGTCGATCAGGACGATTCGCTGGCCCTTGATCAGCGCGCGGTTGGCATTGTGTTTCAGCTTCACGCCAAGGTGGCGGACCTTGTCGCCCGGCTGAATGAAGGTGCGGCCGACATAATGCGACCGGATAATGCCGAGTTCGAACGGGATGCCGGATTGCTGGGCGTAGCCGAGCGCCGCGGGCGTTCCCGAATCGGGCACCGGGATGATCAGGTCGGCCTCAACGGGGCTTTCGATCGCGAGTTGGGCGCCGATCGCCTTGCGGACCGTGTAGACGCTGCGATCTTCCGAGATCGAATCGGGCCGCGAGAAATAGACATATTCGAAGATGCACGGACGCGGGGACACCGGCGCAAACGGGCGATGGGAGCTGATCTCGGTGCCGCGCACGATCACCAGTTCCCCCGGCTCGATCGAGCGGACGAATTCGGCGCCGACCACGTCGAGCGCCACCGTTTCCGAGGCGAAGATCACGGCGCCGTCGAGCTTGCCCATCACCAGCGGGCGGATGCCGAGCGGATCGCGGCAGGCGATCATGCCCTCCGGCGTCATCACGATCAGCGAGTAGGCGCCTTCGACTCGCTTGAGCGCATCGATGAACTTGTCGACGAAGGTCCGATAGCTCGAAGTCGCGACGAGGTGGATGATCGTCTCGGTATCGGACGTCGACTGGAAGATCGACCCGCGCTGGACGAGATCTCGTCGGAGGCGCATCGCGTTGGAGATGTTGCCGTTGTGCGAGATCGCGAAGCCGCCTGAGGCAAGATCGGCATAGAGCGGCTGCACATTGCGCAGCGCCGTCTCGCCGGTCGTCGAATAGCGGACATGGCCGCAGGCGACGGTGCCGCGCAGCGCGCCGATGATGTCGTCCCGATCGAAATTGCCGGCGACGTGGCCCATGGCGCGATGCGTATGGAATTCGCAGCCGTCGAAGCTGGTTATTCCCGCTGCCTCCTGGCCGCGATGTTGGAGCGCGTGCAGGCCGAGTGCGACCAGCGCTGCCGCGCCTTCGCTGCCGGAAACGCCGAAAATGCCGCACTCTTCGTGCAGCTTGTCGTCATCAAAAGGATTTGTTGTAAACATCGCGCCCTTCGGGGGGGAGTAGCGTCGCCCGCCATATAGGGACGGCTTTCGGCTTTGTCGCGCTTTTGTCACATGGTTCGTGCGTTATCCGTCGCATCGTGCGCTATCCCCTTGGGCCAGCATGACATCCCGGCAGCCGCTGTCCCGAGGACCGCTCGCAGGGGACGCGAGGCGATTGTGCTTGGCGGGGTGACGCTGGCGAAGCCGGGCGCTAAGTCCTCCCCATGTCCGACTCCCGCGATACCGGCCTTGTGCTCGATCCCAAATATGACGCCGCCGGCCTGATCACTGCCGTCGCCACTGACCGCGTCTCCGGCGAGGTGCTCATGCTGGCGCATATGAACGCCGAGGCGCTCGCCGCCACGGTGGATACGGGCGAAGCACATTTCTTCTCGCGGAGCCGGAACCGCCTGTGGAAGAAGGGCGAATCGTCGGGGCATGTCCTGCGCGTTGCAGATATCCGCATCGATTGCGATCAGGATGCGGTCTGGCTGATCGTCGACGCGGCCGGCCCGGCCTGTCACACCGGCCAGCGCAGCTGCTTCTTCCGCAGGATCGAAGGCGATTCGCTCGCGGCGGTCGAATGAAGCAAGTGCTCTTGCCGGCGTTGTTGCTGGTCGCAGGCTGCTCGCGCGAACAGCCCAGGCCGACGAGCAATGTCACCGCCGCGACGGGGCTCGAGGCCGCCGCGATCGAGGCGGGCGTTATTCCCGATCCGAACAATACCGACATCACGGGGCTCTATGCGCGCGATACCGATCGCGTGTGCGTCGTACCCACCGCCACCGCCTACCGGGTTGGGGTTTTCGTCGATTACGGGGACCAGAATTGCGGTGGGTCGGGCACGATATCCCGGGTAGGCGAGAAGCTTCAGCTAAAATTCGATAGTGCCGAAGGGTGTAGTTTCGAGGCTCGGTTCGAAGGCGATCGAATCGTCTTTCCGGGCCGACTGCCGGATTCGTGCCAGAAACTGTGTGCGCGGCGCGCCTCCATGGCGGCGCTCGATGTCAGCCGCCTGAGCGAATCGGTATCGGAGGCGTCTACGCTTCGCGACGCCAAGGGCAGGCTGTTATGCGGCGGCTGAGCTTGACGTTCACGTAAACGGCATCTAATTTAGGGCCATGTCCACAGTCGCCGCCTACGCCGCGATCGAGCGTCATCCCGATCGCGATCATTTCTCGATCTCCGACCTGTCCGCCGAGTTCGGCGTGACGGCGCGCGCGCTGCGCTTTTATGAAGACGAGGGGCTGATCGCGCCCGAGCGGCGGGGCACGGCACGCATCTATTCTCAGCGCGATCGCGCGCGTCTCGCCTGGATCCTTCGCGGCAAGCGGGTCGGCTTCAGTCTCGCCGAAATTCGTGAGATGATCGACCTCTATGATATCGGTGATGGTCGACAGGTCCAACGCGCCGTGACGATCGAGCGGTGCCGGCAGCGCGTGGCACTGCTCGAGTCACAAAAGCACGATATCGACGCCGCGATCGGCGAACTTGCCGACTTCATTTCCCTGCTCGAAACCCATGGCGCGCAAGGCCGCCTGAAGGACTGATACCATGCCACAATATACCCCGCCCGTTCGCGACACGCGTTTCATCCTGGAGCATGTGGTCGGCCTCGATCGCTATGCGAACCTGCCCGGTTTCGCGAATGCCACCCCCGATGTCGTCGATGCCGTGCTCGACGAAGGCGGGCGTTTCGTTGCCGAAGTGCTCTTCCCGCTCAATCATTCGGGCGATCAGGAGGGCTGCACGCGGCATGAGGACGGTTCCGTCACCACGCCCAAGGGGTTCAAGGAAGCCTATGACCGTTTCGTCGAGTCGGGCTGGGGCACGCTCTCGGCCCCGGCTGAGTTTGGCGGGCAGGAAATGCCGCACGTGGTCTCGACCGCGTTCCAGGAATTCATGATTTCCTCGAACATGGCCTTTGCCATGTATCCGGGCCTCACGCATGGCGCGATCGCCGCGCTGCTGGTTAAGGGCACCGACGAGCAGAAGACCAAATATGTCCCCAACATGGTTTCGGGCAAATGGGGCGGAACCATGAACCTGACCGAACCGCAGTGCGGCACGGATCTCGGTCTGATCCGCACCCGCGCCGAGCCGCAAGCGGACGGCAGCTACGCCATCACCGGCACCAAGATCTTCATCTCGTCGGGCGAGCATGACCTGACCGAGAACATCATCCATCTGGTCCTCGCCAAGACGCCGGGCGCGCCGGAAAGCTCGAAGGGCATTTCCCTGTTCGTGGTGCCGAAGTTCCTGGTCAACGAGGACGGTTCGCTCGGCGCGCGCAATGCGGTGTCCTGTGGTTCGATCGAGCACAAGATGGGCATCCACGCCAATTCGACCTGCGTCATGAACTATGACGGAGCAACCGGCTGGCTGGTCGGCGAGGAGATGAAGGGCCTCGCGGCGATGTTCATCATGATGAACGCCGCCCGCCTCGGCGTGGGCCTGCAGGGTCTGGCCGTTGCCGAGACGGCCTTCCAGAATGCCGTGCAATATGCGCAGGACCGTCGCCAGGGCCGCGCGCTCACCGGTGCCAAGGATCCGCAGGAAAAGGCCGATACCTTGTTCGTCCATCCCGACATCCGCCGGATGCTGATGGATTCGAAGGCGCTCACCGAGGGGCTGCGGGCGCTGTGCCTGTGGGCCGCGCTTCAGGTTGATCTCGAGCACGCTGCGGGCAGCGAAGAGGAGCGCCAGCTGGCCGCGGACCTGGTCGGCCTGCTCACGCCGGTCATCAAGGGCTACGG
>CAISGR010000223.1 GCA_903884945.1 uncultured bacterium | reverse complement strand
TTCGAAATGTACCGGCAGAACCAGATCCGCTACGACACCGAGAAGGTCGAGGGCCAGGAAGGCAATCTCTCGATCGACCGCAAGCTGACGATCGACAAGGCCCGCGCCTTTCACAGCGCCTATTTCGAGATGCTGGGCGAACAGGGCTATCCCGGCCTGGCGCTGTGGCTGATCATCAACCTGACCGGCATCATCCGCATGGAGGTGATCCGCCACCGCTATCGCAAGGCGCCACCCGACCAGGCCTGGATTACCCCGCTCGCCGGCGCGCTGCAGTCGGGGCACCTGGTCTATCTGCTCGGCGCCGCCTTTATCGCGATCGCGTTCCAGCCTTTCGTCTACATGCTGATCGGCGCGCAGATCGGGCTCGACACCTATCTCAACCGCAAGCGGATCGAGGCAGCCTGGCGGCCGCTGCGCAAGGAGCGCAGCGTGCCGCTGGAGCCGGCGACCTCATGAGGGCCGCCGCCTCGACCGGGCGCGCCGAGTTGCGCGCGCTGACCAGCGTGCGCGGCATCGCGGCGTGGTTCGTCGTGCTCTACCATATCCGGCTGTCGATCGCGGGGCTGCCGGCGAGCTGGGTCGCCATGTTCGCCAAGGGCTATCTGGCGGTCGATTTCTTCTTCCTGCTGTCGGGCTTCGTGATCTGGCTCACCTGGGGCGCGAGGCTGCGCGAGGGCGGCTGGCGCGCCGTGCCGGCCTTCCTGCAGAAGCGCGTGGCGCGGATCTGGCCGCTGCACCTGTTCGTCCTCGCCGGCGCGGTCGCGCTGGCGCTGCTGCTCGCGGCGACCGGCCGCGCCAATCCGGCCGACTATCCGTTCGGCGAACTGCCGCTGCACCTGTTCCTGCTGCAGAACTGGGGCTTTACCGACCGGCTCGCCTGGAACGATCCGAGCTGGTCGATCAGCGCTGAACTCGGCGCCTATCTGCTCTTTCCGCTGCTGGCGTTCGCGGTCGACTGGCGACGGGTGCCGACCCCGGCGATCCTCGCCGCGATCGCCGCGCTCCTGATCCTGCTGCACGCCCTGATGGCCAATGGCGGCGCGCTCACCCTCGGCCACGACATCGCGCGCTTCGGCCTGCGCCGCTGCGTGCTCGAATTCGCCAGCGGCACCGCGGTGGCGGCGCTCTGGCTGCGCTGGCGCGACCGCCCGATCCTGCCCGCCTGGTCGTCCAGCGCGGTCGCCGCCCTGTTCCTGGCGGGCTGGGCAAGCGGCGCCATGCCCGAGACGCTGGCGATCCCCGCGGCCTTCGCCGCGGTGCTGCTCGCCCTCGCCCTCACCGCCGGCGCGCGCGGCAATCCGCTCGAAATCGCACCGCTGCATTATCTCGGCGAGATCAGCTACGCGACCTATCTCGGCCATTTCATGCTGTTCGTCGTCTTCAAGATGGCGCTGGTCGATGACGCCCATGCCATCCCGCCGGTGCTGATCGCGCTCTATCTGGCGATGGTGCTGGGGTGCTCGGTCGCCCTGTACCATCTGGTCGAACGGCCGGCGCAGCAATGGATCAATCGCCTCCCCCTCGTCTCTTCGGCAGGCGCAGGCGCTCGTGGGGCCGGGCACGCCAGGCCCGCCCGGCTCCCCGGAACCGACTGATCAGGTCTCCGCCAGCTCTTCAGCGAGCGCGGCGATCACTGCCCTGTTGAAGGCCGGAATATCGCCGGGCTTGCGGCTGGTGACGAACTGGCCGTCGCGCACCACTTCCTCGTCGACCACGATGGCGCCGGCATTGGCGAGATCGGTGCGCACCGACGGCCAGCCCGTCATGCGCCGCCCGTCAACGACATCGGCCTCGATCAGCAGCCACGGTGCATGGCAGATCGCGGCGATCAGCTTGCCGTCGTCGGCAAATTCCTCGACGATCTCGACCGCGCGGTCGTTGATGCGCAGCGTATCCGGGTTGGCCACGCCGCCCGGCAGCAGCAGCGCGGTATAATCTTCCGTGTCCACGTCATCGAGCGTCAGGTCGGGCGTGATCATGTCGCCCTTCTGGTCGTGCTTCATCCCCTGGATCGGATCGGTCGAGATCGAGGCGAGCGTCACCTGCACGCCCGCATCGAGCAGCGCCCGGCGCGGCTCGAACAATTCGGCCTGCTCGAAGCCATTGGTCGCGAGGATCAGGACATGCGTCCGGGAAAGATCGGCCATCGGGAATCTCCTTGGGTGTCCCTGCCCCAACAGTCCGGCGAGGCCCCCGTTCCGGAACGAAGCGACGGGCCGCGCATTTTGAGAGGCCTGACGAGGGAGCATGATGGCCAGGATCACCTATTGCGACGACAGCGAGCCCGGCTTCACCCGAAAGAAGGTGCGCCACGGCTGGGGCTATTATGACCTCGCGGGCAATCGCATCACCGATCGCGACGAGATCGACCGGCTGAACGCGATCGGCCTGCCCCCCGCCTATCGCGACGCCTGGTATTGCCCCCACCCCAACGGCCATATCCAGGCGATCGGGTGGGACGAAAAGGGCCGCAAGCAATATCGCTATCATCCGGATTTCCGCGAGGCGCAGGAATCCGCGAAATATGAGCTGTGCGCGCCATTCGGCCGCGCGCTGCCCAAGCTGCGCGCCCGGGTCGACCAGGACCTGAAGCGGCGCGGGCTGGACAAGGAGACCGCGGTCGCCGCGATCGTGCGGCTGCTGGATCTCGGCCATGTCCGCATCGGCAACGAAGGCTATGTCAAGGCGAACAAGAGCTTCGGCGCGACCACGCTGCGCAAGCGCCACGCCGATCTGCGCGGCAAGACGCTGCGGCTGCAATACAAGGCCAAATCGGGCAAGCTGCGCGTGCTCACCATTACCGACGGATCGCTCAGCCGCTTCGTCCGCAAGTGCCAGGACCTGCCCGGCCAGCATCTCTTCCGCTGGATCGACGGGGCGGGCGAGGCGCACCCGGTGTCCTCCTCCGACGTCAACGCCTATATCCGGGAAGCGATGGGCGAGGATTATTCCGCCAAGCATTTCCGCACCTGGGGCGCCAGCGTCCTCGCCTTCGAGGCACTCGCCACCGCCGATCACGACATCAGCCTGAAGACCATGCTCGAACCGGTCACCGAAGCGCTGGGCAATACGCCCGCGATCGCGCGCAAATCCTATGTCCATCCGGCGCTGATCGCGCTGGTCAAGCAGGACCAGGCTCACCTGCGCGCCGCCCGCCTGCCGCGCGCGACGCAATATCTCTCCCGCGCCGAACGCGGGCTGATCGATTTTCTCGAAAAGGGTAGCGTCGTGGCGCCCGCCAAGGCAGCCTGAAACGCATGACCATTACCAATACCGCCCCGGCGAACACAGCCGCCATCAGCGCCGCTGAAGTCCATGAACAGGCCCAGAGCCTGTTCGCCGCCAGCTACACCTGGGTCCAGACCCACTGGCTCCAGATCCTGATCGCCCTCGCCGTCGCCAGCGTGATCGTCGCCGGCCTCCATTTCCTGCGGCGGCTCGGCCACAGGCTGTGCAACGCGAGCCCCGGACCGGCAGGCTGGGGCACGGTGTTCGGCCGGGCGATCGTGAAGACCGGCAACTTCTTCATCATCATGGTCGCCGCCAAGCTGGTGGCGGGCTATGCCAATGCCCCGCCCGAGGTCGCCAAGACCATCGCCTTCCTGTTCACCGTCGCCACGGTGTTCCAGGCCGCGATCTGGGCGCGCGAGATCATCCTCGGCTCGATCGAGCATCGCACCGGCTCGCAGGAATATCAGGGCGAGGCGATCGGCAGCGCGATGGGGATCATCCGCATTCTCGTCACCTTCGCGCTGTTCGCGATCGCGCTGGTCGTCGTGCTCGACAATCTCGGCGTGAACGTGACGGGGCTCGTGGCCGGCCTCGGCGTGGGCGGCATCGCGATCGGCCTTGCCGCGCAGGGCATCTTCGGTGACCTGTTCGCGGCGCTGGCGATCATCTTCGACCGCCCGTTCCGGCGCGGCGACGCGATCACCTATGGCACGTCCTCGGGCACGGTCGAGGCGATCGGACTGAAATCGACCCGGATCCGCGCCGCCACCGGCGAGGAGCGGATCATCGCCAACCGCAAGCTGCTCGACAAGGAAATCCTCAACAACAGCCAGCGCGAATATCGCCGCGTCCAGTTCAAGCTCGGGCTCGTGCAATGGACCCCGGTCGAGAAGATGGAGCGGCTGCCCACCATGCTGCAGGAAGTGATCGAGGGCTGCGGCAGGACCTTCGTGCGCGCCGGCTTCATCGGCTTCGGCGATTCGAGCTACGACTTCGACGTCGAGTTCGATTCGCCGACGGCAGCGTTCGACGATTTCTTCCAGGCGCGCCACGCGGTCGGCCTCGGCATCATCAAGCGGCTGAATGCCGAAGGCATCGAACTGGCCTATCCGACCCAGACCGCCTTCACCGCCGCGCCGCGCGGCGGGATGATCGCCCCCTACCCCGACGGGCCGATGTTCGGCGAAAATGCCCAGCCGGTCGCGGACGACCCGACGACCACCGCCGAACTCACGCCATCGGCCGACCGCTCGGCGGTCGACCAGGACGCGCCGTCATGAGCGACACGACCGAGTCGATCGTGCGCGCCCAGTTCGAGGCGTATCGCGACCGCCGCCGCGCGGACAGCGAGGCGCTGCTCGCCGCCCATTTCACCTTCACCAGCCCCTATGACGACGCGATCGGGCGAGACGCCTTTTTCGAGCGCTGCTGGCCGCCCGGCGATCATTTCGCCGACTTCCGCATCGAGCGCGTCGCGCCCGATGCGGAAGGTGCCTATGTCACCTATCTCGTCACGACGGACAGCGGCGACCAGTTTCGCAACACCGAATATCTGGCGGTACGCGACGGCCAGATTTGCAGCGCGCACGTGTTTTTCGGCGAAAGCTATCGGGGCGGCAGCTTCCTGCCCAGGCAGCCCGAATAGTCAGGCCATCGCCGCAGCCGGTTGTCCGATCCCCGCCGAGGCAAGGAACCCGTTCCATCCCTCGACCGTCATCGCCCCGAGATATTCGCCCTGCATCGCGGGCGTGAGCACCTCGATCATGCGGCTGCCCTCGACCCAGAACTCGATGACGCCGAACACATCGCCGCGCTTGCGATATTTCGCGGGCCAGCCCTCGCGCTGCGCAATCGCATAGACTGCGTCCGCCTCGAGCCGGGTGGCGATGGCGATATGGGTGGCGGAGCGGCGATCCGGCGCGCCGGCCACGCCATAGGCATCCGCATCGCCATCGGCGGGGACCAGTTCAGTGCCGCGCGGATAGACTTCGATGATCGTGTTGCGCTCGTCGCCGGCCAGGGCAACCCAGCTGCCGTCGATCACCGGCGGAAACGGTGTCGCCTGGCCGTCCCACAGCTCGGCGATGACCTCGGCGACGTGCCGGGGGTTATCGGCGTCGATGGAAACGTGAAAGATCATGGTGCTTCTCCGAATGGTTGCGGCCCGCCATCGGGCGGGACCATTCGGGGGCGCCTATCGCCCGGCGACGGCCGATGGTTGCGCGACGCGACGGCGCGGCGGCGGAGCGACCAGATTGCGACGAGACCGCA
>CAISGR010000222.1 GCA_903884945.1 uncultured bacterium | reverse complement strand
CCCCTGCGACGCCAACCCAGGACACAGCTCCAGCCACGGCCGAAGCGCAGGATGAGGGCGGTTCCGACATCATCGTGACGGCGACGCGCCGCGCCGAGCGCCTCTCGGACGTGGCGATCGCGGTCACGGCGGTGAGCCAGCAGGCGCTGCAGAATTCCGGCGCGACCGATATCCGGGCGCTCTCCCAGCTTGCCCCGTCGCTGCTCGTCTCCTCGACCGGCAGCGAAGCCAATGCCTCGGCGCGCGTGCGCGGCATCGGTACGGTCGGCGACAATCCCGGCCTTGAAAGCTCGGTCGCGGTATTCATCGACGGCGTCTATCGCAGCCGTACCGGTTCCGGCCTCAACGACATTGGCGAGGTCGACCGGATCGAGGTGCTGCGTGGGCCGCAAGGCACGCTGTTCGGTCGCAATGCCAGCGCTGGCCTGATCAACGTCATCACCAAGGCGCCATCCTTCGATTTCGGTGGTTATGGCGAGGCGAGCTACGGCAATTACAACAATCTGCGTCTTGCGGGCGCCGTAACCGGTCCGATCACCGATACGGTCGCGTTCCGCCTCGACGGGGTCTATGGCAAGCGCGACGGCTTCTATTACGACGTCGTCAACAAGACCGATTATAATGATCGCAACCGTGCCTTCGTGCGCGGCCAGCTGCTGTTCCAGCCGAGCGCCGACCTGTCGGTGCGCCTGATCGCCGACTATACCCGCCGTGACGAGAAGTGCTGCGGCGCCGTCTATGTCGATCTTCGGCAGAAGACCGATCCGACGCCGGGCGTGGCAGGCGACTACGCCGTGTCCGCGAACAATCCGATCGTCGATATCATGAAGAGCATGGGCGCCGTCTTCCCGAGCGCTGGCGACCCCTATAACCGCCAGATCGCCAATTCTCCGGGCCGCGCCTACAGCAATGTGACCAAGGATTATGGCGCTTCGGGCCAGATCGACTGGAAGTTCGGCGGCGTCTCGCTCACTTCGATCACTGCCTATCGCGAATACAAGTCGGACGGTGCGTCCGACATCGATTATGGCAGCCTGGACATCGGGTACCGGCCCGATGACGGGAACAATTATCGCCAGTTCCACACCTTCAGCCAGGAACTGCGCCTGCAGGGCTCGGCGCTGGGCGACAAGCTCGACTGGCTGGTCGGCGGCTATTACAGCCATGAAGACCTGCAGGTCGTCGACAACCTGAGGTTCGGCACCCAATATGGCGCGTTTGCGGCCTGCCGGATCGTGGCGAACGTCAATCCCGCCTCGGTCCTGCGTGACCCGACCAAGCCCGGCTGCCTCAGCGCGACCGGTACCGCCGCGCTGACCGGCGCGCTCGGCGCCGCCGCGCCGCTGATCATCTCGGGGCTCAACCGCCTGAGCCAGGTCAACGATCTCGGCGATCAGCGCGCGGTGTACAACCAGACGAGCGAGAATTTCGCCGTCTTCACCCACAACATCTTCAAGGTCACCGACCGGCTGAGCATCACGGTCGGCGCGCGCTACACGCACGAGCGCAAGGTGTTCAACGCCAACTTCCAGAACAATAACACGCTGTGCCCGGCGCAGCAGGCCGCGCTTGGCCCGCTGCTGTCGAACGCCGCGCTGGCGTCGCTCGCGGGCGGCATCATCACGCTGACCTGCACCGGCAACAGCAGTTCGACGCTCAACGGGATCGTGCTCAACGATCATCTGAGCGAAGGCCAGGTCACCGGCACCGGTGTGATCTCGTACAAGCCGGTCGACGGTCTGCTGGTCTATGGAAGCTATTCGCGCGGCTACAAGGCGGGCGGCTACAATCTGGATCGCTCGGATCTCGGTTCGGCACTTTTCCCGCGCACGGCCGCGAATGCGAGCGCGCTCCGCTTCGATCCCGAGACGGTGAACTCCTATGAGGTCGGCTTCAAGTACAGCTCGCGCAAGTTCACCCTGAACGTCGCCGGGTTCCGGCAGGAGTTCAGCAACTTCCAGCTGAACACCTTCAACGGCACCAACTATATCGTCCAGAATATCGGGTCGTGCTCGACGAGCCTGAACGGTGCGGACGGCGACAACAGCGCGACGACCGGTGTATGCACTTCGGGCGTGAAATACGGGGTCCTTTCGCAGGGTGTCGAGATCGAGGCGGGCCTGTACCCGGCGCGCAACTTCTCGGTGAACCTGGGCTATACCTTCGCCGACACCCGGTACCGGCACAATCTGGTCGGCAGCAAGTCGGGCGAGGCGCTCGATCCGTTCCTTGCCCTTCTGCCGGGCCAGCAACTGTCGAACGCACCGCGCAACGTGGTGACCATGTCGACCAGCTGGACGCCGAGCCTCGGCTCGAACGGGCTGAGCGCACTCTTCTACGTCGATGGCCGACTGAGCTCGGACTATAATACCGGTTCCGACCTGTTTGCCGAGAAGGCGCAGGACGCGTTCTTCCTGATGAACGCACGCGTCGGCATCCGCGGCCCGAGCCAGAACTGGAGCCTCGAATTCTGGGCGCAGAACCTGCTCAACACCAACTATGAACAGGTCGCCTTCAACGCGCCGTTCCAGGGCGCCGGTTCGGTCTCGCAGGTCCAGAAGTTCGGATCACCGAGTTTTGCGGTAGGCAACCAGCTCTTCTCGGCCTTTCTCGGCGAGCCGCGCACCTATGGCGTGACGCTGCGCAAGAAGTTCTGAGACTCGCGACATTTCGTCACGGTGGCGGTCCGTTCCCGAAAGGGGCGGGCCGTCATCGTTTCAGGCGGGCGTCGCTGGCGGTTCCCACAGTTCGATCGCATTGCCCTCCGGATCGTGGATGCGGGCGAATTGCCCGACCGCGGGATCATTCCATTCCGGACGGGTCTCGATCTCGATGCCCGTTGCGTTGAGCTGTTCGAGCAGTGAATCGAGATCGCTGACGCGCAGGTTGATCATCCATTGCTTGTCAGCCGCGAAATAATCGGTCGTCGCCTTGAACGGCGCGAACACGACCGGCCCGCCCTCGACCTGCCAGGCCCATTCGTCGGGCGTGCCTTCGGCCGAGGCGACGCAGCCGGCGCCGACGTTCAGATTCTCGCGATACCAGGCGGCGAGAGCGTCGGGATCCTTTGCACGAAAGAACAATCCACCGATTCCGAGTACGGGCATGATCGAGTCTCCTCGGCACGAGCCATAGCGGAATTGCGTGTCAGATTGAATCTACTGATCGAGCGGCCCGAAGCCGCCGAACCCGCGCAGATATTGCAGGCGGATCGTGGCGGCGGTGACGCCCGGTCCCGCGTCGATCAGGGCCTGGGAGAATTTGGGCCGGTTGCGCCCCATCTTGCGATTGTCGGGAAAGCCCACGCCGTCGCTCCAGATCGAGAACTTGTCCTTGCCGATGCGGTTGTGGCGCACCATCACGCTGTACCGTCCGGCGTGCGGCACGCGGATGCAGATCGACACCGGGCCCGAAGCGGGGAGCCGTGCGCGCGTGCGGCGGAAAGTCTTGCCCTCGGCGACCAGGTCCATGTCGGGCCGAAGGAAATCGGCCTCGGTCGCGGGATAGAGTTCGAACCAGATTTCGCCGGCCCGGTCCTTCAGCCCAAGCACATTGGCCTGGATCGCCGGGCCCCGGCCGGTCTCGCAATAGGCGGCGTCCCCGCCGACGGTTTCAGCACCGAGCGGCGTGGTGGCGAAGGCAAGCATGGCGGCGAAAGGCAGGCATTTTCCGGCAATCGACATCATCATAGTGGCAGCGAATCCGACCAGGGACAGATACCGGTAAGACGGCGCCCGGCCCGGCGACCCGCAGCAAGGCTATCGATTCAGTCAGCGTTGAATCACGCTGCCTCGCGCAACGGCGTGCCGGCTGCCGCATCGAGCAGTCGCTTTTCGATCGTCTTGAGCCGCGCCCCGCCGGATATCTTGTCCCCGATCAGATCGGTCAGGTAGAAGGTATCGACGGCGCGCTCGCCATAGGTGGCGACATGGGCTGAATGGATCGTCACCTTCGACTGGAACAGCGCATGCGCCAGCTGGTGGAGCAGCGCCGGGCGGTCGCGGGCATTGACCTCGATCACGGTGAAGCGGTTCGAGGCGCGGTTGTCGATCAGCACGTTCGGGGCAATGTCGAATGCCTCGGCGCGGGCGCGCGGCAGCGGCTTGGCCATCAGCCGGTCGGCAAGCCTGGAGCGATTGGCCAGCGCATCCTCGATCGAGCCCTTGAGACGGTTGAGCTGGGCCGTATCGTCGAACGGCCGGCCGACCGGATCCTGGACGAGGAAATTGTCGAGCGCCATGCCGTCACGCGTGGTGTGGATACGCGCGTCGATGATGTTGCCGCCCGCGACGCTGATCGCGCCGGCGATGCGATAGAACAGGCCGGGGTGATCGGCGGCATAGACGGTGACGAGGGTTGCGCCGCGTTCCGGATAGACCTGGGCGGCGATGAACAACTGGGCGGCGCCGGCTTCCTCGATTACGCGCGCATTGCGAACCAGCACGTCCTCCGGCTCGGCGACCCAATAGGGCTCGGGCAGGCGTTTCACGAGGGCGGCGAAGCGCTGCTCGTCCCAGCCCAGTGCTGCCTGGAGCGCCTCCTGCTTGGCAGCGACGCGCTCGCTGCGGCCCTTCTGCTTGTGGCCGAGGCGGAGCACTTCCTCGGCCGATTCATAGAGATCGGACAGAAGCTGGCGCTTCCAGCCGTTCCACACGCCGGGGCCGACCGCGCGGATATCCACGACGGTGAGCGCCAGCAGGAGGCGGAGGCGTTCAGGGCTCTGCACGATCTCGCAGAAATCGAGGATCGTCTTGAAGTCCGACAGGTCGCGCTTGAAGGCGGTGGCCGACATCAGCAGATGCCAGCGCACCAGCCAGGCGACGGTCTCGGTCTCGGCGGGGCTGAGGCCGAAACGCGGGCCGAGCCGGTTCGCGACCTCGGCGCCGAGCAGCGAGTGATCGCCGCCGCGGCCCTTGGCAATGTCATGCAGGAGCACCGCGACATAGAGCACGCGGCGCGAGACGATCTGCTGCATGATCGCGGCGGAGAGCGGATGGTCCTCGTTGAGTTCGCCGCGCTCGATCTTCGCCAGCAGCCCGATGGCGCGGATCGTGTGCTCGTCGACCGTATAGTGATGATACATGTCGAACTGCATCTGCGCGACGACCTTGCCGAAATCGGGCACGAAGCGGCCGAACACGCCCGCCTCGTTCATCCAGCGCAGCACGGTTTCCGGATCGCGCGGAGAGGTCAGGATATCGAGGAAAAGGGCATTGGCCTGGGGATCGCGCCGGATATCGTCGGCAAGCTTTGCGTCGCGCGCGGCGGCACGCATTGCCAGCGGGTGAATCTCCATCCCGTATTTGTCGGCGAGGGCGAACATCTCGATCAGGCGCACCGGCTTGACCGCGAGAAAATCGTCCGACGGGATCGCGAGTCGGCCGCGATCGATCTTGAAGCCGTTGAGCCGGCCCGGCGAGCGGCGGAGCGTCGGGAAGCCGAAGCGGCGGCCGCGCGCGGCGAACTTCTCGTCGAGATGGGCGAGGAATACCCCGGTCAGATCCCCGACCGTCTTCGCCTGGAGGAAGTAATATTGCATGAAGCGCTCGACGCTCGACTTGCCCGGACGGTCGGCGAACCGCATCCGCTCGGCGATCTCGCGCTGCAGGTCGAAGGTCAGGCGATCCTCGGCGCGCCCGGCGAGCGAATGGAGGTGGCAGCGCACCGCCCAGAGGAAATTCTCCGCGCGGTGGAACTGGCGATACTCGGCACGGGTGAGCAGGCCGGCATCGACCAGGTCTGCGGGCTCGGTGACGTTATAGGCGTATTTGCCGATCCAGAAGAGCGTGTGGAGATCGCGCAGGCCGCCCTTGGCTTCCTTGACGTTGGGCTCGACGACGTAGCGGGTGTCGCCCATCTTCTTGTGGCGCACGTCACGCTCGGCGAGTTTCTCCGCGATAAAGGTCCGCGCGGTGCCGGCCTGAACCTCGGCGCGAAAGCGTGTGG
>CAISGR010000221.1 GCA_903884945.1 uncultured bacterium | reverse complement strand
CGATGCGGCCAACATCCGCAACAACGGCGCGGGCACGACCATCGTCAACATCTCGGGCGCGAGCAGCTCGACCGGCGGCAACGGGTTCATCGTGCGCGATACCGCGCTCGGCACCGGCATCAGCGTGACCACCGGCGCGGTAACGGCGCTGACGGCAGGCAAGAACGCGATCGACGTGCAGAGCCAGTCGCTGACCGGCAATGTGACCGAGGTCGCCAATGGCAATATCCAGGCCGGCAATGCCGGGATGGTGGCGGCGATCCTCAATGCCGCAGCGACCGGCAATATCGACGTGACCGCCAATGGGTCGATCGATGCGCGGTTCGGCGTCGACGCCGAGAACTTCGGCAGTGGATCGACCAGCGTGACCACGGTCGGCCCGGTCAATGTGACAACCGGCAACGGCATCTTCGCGCTGACCACCGGCGGCGCCGTCACGGTGAACGCGGGTGATGTCACCTCGACCGGCAACACCGCCATCATCGCACGGCAGACTTCGGCTGCCGGTGCGGGTGATGTCAACGTGACCGCGGGCAATGTCTCGGGCACAGCCGGTATCGAGGCGACCAACACCGGCACCGGTGCGACGACCGTGACTGCGACCGGCACGGTCAATGCGACCTCCGGCATCGGCATCGGCATCGCGGCCACAGGCAATGGCAACGTCACGGTGAATGCAGGCAATGTCACAGCCGGCAGCGACGGCATTCTAGCCGGTGGTGGCACTGGCAGCGGCGCAGTCAGCGTGACCGCGGATACAGTGTCGGGCTCGACAGGCATTGTTGCGTTCAATAATGACAGCTTTGGCTCAGTTTCGGTGACCACCCATGGCACAGTAACTGGCACTACCTCCGACGGCATCTTCGCGGTTGGCAACGGCAACGTGACCGTGGCGATCGACGACACGGTAACCGGTGCAACGCGGGGCCTGTCGCTGATTGGCTCCGGGCCCAGCATATCGGTCACCGGCACGGGTGGTTTCGTTGGCGGCACCGATGACGCAGCCAATATTCTCCACAACAATGCAGGCACGATTACGGTCAACGTCTCTGGTGCGAGCAGCTCGACGGGCGGCAATGGCTTTGTCGTGCGCGACACGGCCGCAGGCGGCAATATCGGCGTAACGACGGGCGCGGTCACCGCACTGACGGCGGGCAAGAATGCGATCGATGTGCTGAGCCAGTCGCTGACCGGCAATGTGACGGAGGTGGCCAACGGCAATATCCAGGCCGGCAATGCCGGCATGGTGGCCGCAATCTTCCCGGCGGCCGCGACTGGCAATATCGATGTAACCGCGAACGGCTCGATGGACGCACGGTTCGGCGTCGACGCCGAGAACTTCGGCAGTGGATCGACCAGCGTCACCACGGTCGGCCCGGTCACCGCGACCAGCGGCAACGGCATCTTCGCGCTCTCGACCGGCGGCGCCGTCACGGTGACGGCGGGCGACGTGACCTCGACCGGCAACACCGCGATCATCGCCCAGCAGACCAGCACTGCGGGCAGCGGCGCGGTCAACGTGACAGCTGGCAACGTCTCGGGCACGACCGGCATCATCGCCAACAATATTGGCACCGGCACGATCGGCATCACCGCCAACGGCACGGTCACCGGTACCTCTGCCGAGGGCATCCTGGCGACGGGCAACGGCGCGGTGAGCGTGGCGGTCGCGAACACGGTGACAGGCGCGACGCGCGGCCTGAGCCTGGTGGGCGGGACCGGCGGCACCGGCAACATCTCGGTGACAGGCGCCGGTGGGTTCGTCGGCGGGACCGGCGACGCGGCCAACATCCGCAACAATGGCGCGGGCACGACTACCGTCAACATCTCCGGGGCGAGCAGTTCGGCCGGGGGCAATGGCATCGTCGTCGGCGACACGGCGCTTGGCGGCGGCATCAGCGTCACCACCGGCGCCGTGACCGCGCTGACCGCGGGCATGGACGCTGTCTATGCCGTGTCCGCCTCGCTGACCGGCGACGTGACCGAGGTCGCCAATGGCAATATCCGGGCAGGCAATGCCGGGATGGTGGCCGCGATCCTTCCGACAGCGGCAACGGGCAACGTCAGCGTGACGACCAACGGCTCTGTCGATGCCCGGTTCGGCATCGATGCGGAGAACCAGGGCCTGGGCAACACCAGTGTCACTGCGGTTGGTCCGGTTACGGCGACCACCGGCACCGGCATCTATGCGCTGTCGCATGGCGGCAATGTCTCGGTGACATCGGGCAACGTCACGTCCGCCGGCGGCGCAGGCATCATCGCCGTGCAAACCGCCGCAACAGGCGCGGGGGCGATCAACGTGACTGCCAACGGGTCGACCAGCGGCACATCGGGCATCGTTGTCCAGAATGTCGGTTCAGGCTCGGCCACGGTAACCGCGATCGGCGCGGTCAATGCCACCACCGGCAACGGCATCTTCGCCCAGTCGAACGGCGGTAACCTCAGGGTCACCACGGGCAGCGTCTCCTCGACCGGTGCGTCGGCGATCGTCGCGCAGAACGCGGCAGCCGCGCCCAACAGCGGCGCCATCGACATCACCCTGACGAGCGGTGGCGTCGTCACGGCGAATGCAGCAGGCGCAGCCGGGATCTGGACCAACAGCGGCCAGTCCATCGGGACCACGACCATCACCGTGAACGGCACGATCCATGCCGCCGCGGCGGGCATCAGCAGCAGTTCGACCTCAGGCAATATCATTACGATCATCGGCGCGACGGGCGTGATCGACCCGCTGATCGGTATCGACCAGACGACCGTCTCGGGCGCGATCAGCGTGACCAACGCCGGCCTGATCCAGGCGGACAATATCGGCGTAAGGCTGACGTCGACCGGCTCCGGCGCAGTAGGAGCGCTTTCGGTCGGCCAGACCAATATCGGCAGTATCAGCAGCATCGTCGGTGTCGACCTTGCCAGCGTCGACGCCGCGCTCGGCGTCAGCAATGCAGGGCAGATCACCGGGAGCGGCGTCGGGGTGAGGATGACCGCGACCGGCACAGGCTCGGCCGGGATCCTCAATTCCGGGACGATCAGCGGCGGTACCAACGCGGTCCTCGCGACGCTCAACAACACGAGCTTCACGTTGAACAACGTCGGGATCGTGAACGGGGCCATCAATGTGAGCGGTTCCAACGTCGCAACCTCGACGGTGACCAACGCCGGGGGCGGCGCGATGAATTTCGGGTCCGGCACTTCCAGCGTGTCCGGAAACTTCGTCAACGTCGGCTCGGCCACTATCGGCGCCGGCGGCTCGGTCCTCTTCGCCGGCAACACGAGCAATTCGGGCCGGATCAGTTTTGCCGGGGCCGGGTTCTTCGCCACCAATGGCGCGATGACCAATAGCGGGGTCATCAACGCGCAGAACAACCTGACGAGCAATGTCGTCACGGTGGGCGGCAACTATACCGGCGGGGGCCAGTTCCTCGCCGACTACAGCACCGCCACGGCCACGGCCGACCGCCTGAATATCGGCGGCACGGCCTCGGGCAACACCAATGTGGCGATGAACCGCGTCGGCGCGCGCGCCTTCGTCGCCGGCGGCTTCCTGCCGGTGGTGACGGTGACGCCGGGTGCGGCCGCGACGGCCTTCACCTCGAACTCGGTGTTCCCGACTACCGGGCTGGTGCTCGAGCATTTCGGCCAGAACCCGGCAAACAACCGCCAGTTCGGCCTGATCCAGCAGATCAATCCGCAATCGGCATCGCTGGGCAGCCTCTCCTATGTCGCCGAGGCAGCCTCTGCGACGCTCGACGATCCGATCAGCCCCTATCTGAGCGAGCGGGCCAATCCGTCGGCGGGACAGAAGACGTTCAGCCTGTGGATGCGCGGCGCCGGGGGCCATACCCGCCAGACGATCGACTCGACCCTCACCGGCGGCGGTATCGTCGTGACCGCCTCCAACAAGGTGCGCACCGACAATATGGCGCTGACCATGGGGGCCGATCTCGGCCTGCTGAACCTGGGCGGCGGCGGATGGAACGTCCATGTCGGCGTGCTGGGCGGCTGGTACAAGGGCCAGGCCGACCTATCGAGCACCGAGCAGCTCAAGGTCGAGACGCCCTTCCTCGGCGGCTATGTCGCGGTCGGCAACGGCGCCTTCCAGCTCGATGGCACGGTGCGTGGCGAATGGCGGCATTACAAGGTCGTCCTGCCCGTGCTGTTCGGCTCCGGCGCGCCGCAGAAGCTGGACGGCACCGCGACGGCGGGATCGGTCCATGCCTCCTACCGGTTCGGCGGCAAGACCGGCTTCGGCGCAACGCCGTTCGTCGGCTTCAACTATGCCGACAGCAGCATCGACAGCCTGCCGATCGACGCGATCAGCGCCTATATGCCGGGCAAGGACAAGACCGAGACGGGCGAAGGCGGCCTGCGCGTCTCCTATCGTGCCGGAAGCGACCCGGCCGTGGTGATCGAACCCTTTGCCAGCGTCTCGTACCTCAAGAACTGGTCACGCGGTGACAGCGCCGCGTTCAGCTTCGGTGCGCCGGTGACGAACTTCGCGCTGGCAACGACCACCTGGGACGATGCCGTCCGCTACTCGGCCGGCGTCACCGCCAGGGCCAGGGACGGGCGCGTCACGGGCTTCCTGGTCGGCAACATCAATGACGGGACCGGGCTGCACAGCTTCAGCCTCAATGCCGGAGTGCGGTTCAACTTCTGACCAGACGCAGCGTGCGCCGGAGGCGGCGGACGATCGGATGCGATCGTCCGCCGTTTTTGTCGCACGCTTCGACGGCAAGGAACGTCGGCCATGCCCGTCCGGCGGCGCACGACAACCAACCTGCGCGCAACAAAACACCGCACCGCCTTGATCGAGCGCAAGAAAGGGCTAGAGCCTCCCACATGGCTTCCCGTCCGCTCACCCTGTACGAAAAGATCTGGGCCGCTCATGTCGTCGAACGGCGCGATGACGGCACCTGCCTGATCTATATCGACCGCCACCTCGTCCATGAGGTCACCAGCCCACAGGCCTTTGCCGGGCTGCGCGCCGCCGGGCGCAAGGTGCGCCGACCCGACCTGACATTGGCAGTGCCCGATCATAACCTGCCCACCACGGCGCGGCTGGATGCGGCGGGCAAGCGCCTGCCGATCGCCGATGCGGAAAGCGCGGCGCAGCTCGACGCGCTCGAGCGCAATACTGCCGAATTCGGCGTCGACTATATCGACGCGATCGCGCCCGAACAGGGCATCGTCCATGTCGTCGGCCCGGAACAGGGCTTTACCCAGCCGGGCACGACGCTGGTCTGCGGGGACAGCCACACCTCCGCGCACGGCGCGCTGGGCGCCCTCGCCTTCGGTATCGGCACGAGCGAGGTGGAGCATGTGCTCGCCACCCAGACGCTGCTGCTGAGCCAGTCGAAGACGATGGAAGTGCGGGTCGACGGCACGCTCGGCTTCGGAGTGAGCCCGAAGGACGTGATCCTCGCCATCATCGGCAAGATCGGCGCCGCGGGCGGCACGGGGCACGTCATCGAATATACCGGCAAAGTGATCCGCGCCATGTCGATCGAGGGCCGGCTGACCATCGCCAACATGTCGATCGAAGCCGGCGCCCGCGCCGGCCTGGTCGCGCCGGACGAGAAGACCTTCGCCTATCTCAAGGGCCGGCCGATGGCGCCGAAGGGCGCCGATTGGGACAAGGCAGTCGCGTGGTGGAAGACTCTGCCGAGCGACGCCGGCGCGGTGTACGACAAGGTGGTGATGCTCGATGCGAGCGAGATCGCCCCGTCGCTGACCTGGGGGACCAGCCCCGAAGACGTGGTGCCGATCACGGGCGTCGTGCCCGATCCGGACAGCTTCGCTGATCCGGCGAAGCGCGAGGCGGCGCGCAAGTCGCTCGATTATATGGGGCTGACGCCGGGCACCGCGATGCAGGACGTCCCGGTCGGCCATGTCTTCATCGGCAGCTGCACCAATTCGCGGATCGAGGATTTGCGAGCAGCGGCATCGGTCGCCAATGGCCGCCATGTCGCCGAGGGCGTGCGGGCGCTGGTCGTGCCGGGATCGGGCCTAGTCAAGCGCCAGGCCGAGGCCGAGGGGCTCGATCGCATCTTCCTCGACGCCGGCTTCGAGTGGCGCGAGCCGGGCTGCTCGATGTGTCTCGCGATGAACCCCGACAAGGTGCCGCCCGGCGAACGCTGCGCTTCCACTTCGAATCGGAATTTCGTAGGCAGGCAGGGTCCAGGCGCACGGACGCATCTGGTTTCCCCCGCGATGGCGGCAGCAGCGGCTGTCACCGGGCGGTTGAGCGACGTCCGGGACCTGATGCGGGGGGCGATGTCATGAAGAAGGCGCTTGTTATCCTGATTCTGGGAACCGTGCTGAGCGGGATCGCCGCCTATGCAGCGACCGCGAAGACGCCGGTCGGGGAAATCGTGGTCCGCTGATGAAACCGATCACCCAGGTCTCCGGCCGCGCCTATCCATGGGGCGCCAAGAACATCGACACCGACGTCATCATCCCCGCGCACTGGCTGAAGACGGTCACGCGCGAGGGTCTGGGCAAGGGCGCGTTCGACACCGTGCGTGCGCAGCCCGGCAACATCTTCGACGACCCCGCCTATGCCGGCAGCCCGATCCTGATCGCAGGCGACAATTTCGGCTGCGGATCGAGCCGCGAGCACGCCGCCTGGGCGCTGGCGGACATGGGCATCGTTGCGGTGATCGCGCCGAGCTATTCCGACATCTTTTCGGGCAATGCTTTCAAGAACGGCATCATCCCCGTCGTGTTGCCGCAGGAAGCGGTCGACCGGCTGATCGAGGTGGCGAAGACCGATCCGATCACTATCGATCTCGAGACGATGACGGTGACCACGCCCTATCAGGACCGCTTTTCGTTCGAGCTCGACGCCTTTCGCCGCCAGTGCCTGATGGAAGGGCTGGACGAGATCGGCCTGACGCTGGCAAGGGATACCGTGATTTCGAAATACGAGTCCGGCGTCAGCGAGCACCGGCCGTGGATGAGCGGAGAACGAGCATATGCGGGCACTGTTGTCGAAAGCGCCGGGCGGACCTGAAACTCTAGTCATCGACGAGGTCCCCGATCCCGTGGCCGGCAAGGGCCAGGTGGTGGTCGCGGTCAAGGCGTGTTCGATCAACTATCCCGATGTGCTGATCATCGAGGACAAATATCAGTTCAAGCCGCCCCGGCCGTTCGCGCCGGGCAGCGAGATCGCGGGCGTGATCGAGAGCGTCGGCGAGGATGTGACCGACTGGGCGCCGGGCGACCGGGTGATCGCGACGACGGGATCGGGCGGACTGGTCGAGAAGATCGCGCTGCCCACCAAGAGCCTGTTCCGCCTGCCCGAGGGGCGCAGCTTCGCCGAGGGCGCTTCCTTGCTGCTGACCTATGGCACCACGATCCACGCGCTGCTCGACCGCGGACACCTCGCCGAGGGCAACACCCTCCTCGTGCTCGGCGCCGCCGGCGGCGTCGGCCTGGCCGCAATCGAACTGGGCAAGGCGTTCGGCGCGCGCGTCGTCGCGGCGGTCTCTTCCGAGGAGAAGGCCGCAGTCGCGAAGGAAGCCGGGGCGGACGTGACGCTGGTCTATCCGCGTGCGCCGTTCGACAAGGATCAGTCCAAGGCGCTGGCCGATCAGTTCAAGGCAGCGCTCGGTCCCAATGGCGCCGACGTGATCTACGATCCGGTCGGCGGTGACT
>CAISGR010000220.1 GCA_903884945.1 uncultured bacterium | reverse complement strand
GGGAGTCCTGAAATGCGGGATTCCACGATTGGAAAGCTGCTGCACTACCATTGTGTTATACCCGCATGGCCTGACGGCGCGGGCGCCAATTGCCGCGACCGGCGGTCGTGTCCCGAGTGGTGGTGTAGGTTGTCGGTAGCGGAGCTGACCGGAGGCGCGCTTACCGATGGCGCTGTCGCGGCCGGTCAGCTTCGCGGGTGGTCATCGGAGATCTTCGGATAAGGTTGGGTTGCGACACTCAGCTTGAACGAGGACACACCGATGACCGACGACAAGATGGACCTGCAGGCGCTTGTGGGGAAGAGCCCGGACGCCGATTTTCTGCGCGACATGATCGGCTTTGCCGCGCAGCGGCTGATGGAGCTGGAAGTGGGCAGCCTGACCGGCGCTGCCTATGGCGAGAAGGACGTCGAGCGGCTCGCCCAGCGTAACGGGTATCGCGATCGCGACTGGGAGACACGGGCCGGCACCGTCGAGCTGCGTATCCCCCGCTTACGCAAAGGCAGCTACTTCCCCGGCTTCCTCGAACCCCGCCGGCTGGCCGAGAAGGCGCTGACCGCGGTCGTGCAGGAGGCTTATATCCAGGGCATCTCGACCCGTTCGGTCGATGATCTCGTGAAGGCCATGGGGATGAGCGGCATCTCCAAGAGCCAGGTGAGCCGGCTCTGCGAGGAGATCGATGTCCGGGTGAAGGCGTTCCTCGAACGGCCGATCGAAGGCGACTGGCCTTATGTCTGGATCGACGCCACCTACCTCAAGGTGCGGCAGGCCGGCCGCATCGTCTCGGTCGCGGTGACCATCGCGGTCGGGGTGAACAGCGACGGCAGGCGTGAGGTGCTCGGTATCGCGGTTGGCCCATCCGAAGCCGAAGTGTTCTGGACCGACTTCCTGCGCAGCCTCGCACGGCGCGGCCTGCGCGGCGTGAAGCTCGTCATCTCCGACGCCCATGAGGGCATCAAGGCTTCGGTGGCGCGCGTGTTCAGCGCCACCTGGCAGCGCTGCCGCGTCCACTTCTCACGCAATGCGCTCGCCCATGCCGGCAAGAGCGGCCGGCGCGTCGTCTCGGCGTTCATCGCCACCGCCTTCGCGCAGGAGACGGCAGACGCGGCCAAGAGCCAGTGGCGCAAGGTCGCCGATCAGCTCAGGCCCAGCGTCCCCAAGCTCGCAAAACTCATGGATACCGCCGAGGAGGATGTCCTCGCCTATATGAGCTTCCCGTCGCAGCATCGCACCAAGCTGCACTCGACGAATCCGCTCGAGCGCCTCAACGGCGAGATCAAGCGGCGCACCGACGTCGTCGGCATCTTCCCCAACGAGGACGCCATCATCCGCCTGGTCGGCGCGATCCTGCTCGAGCAGAACGATGAATGGGCCGTCCAGCGCGCCCGCTACATCACACTGGAAAGTGTCGCGCAGTTGAGCGATGATCCACTCGTCACGCTGCCAGCCATGGCCGCATGATCAATCCGGCCAAAGCCGGAAGATCGTCGTGCCCGCGCCGACGAACCTACACCACGTGGTGGGACACGATCCGACCGGCGGCGGCTGGTCAACATCCCGTGCGCCGAATCGGTCCGTCGGGTCAATAAGGCGGCTTCACCCGCGCGCGCTGCGTTCGCGCCGCCGCGGTCCACCATGCCAGGTCGTCGGCGAAGCGCGGAAAGGCATGGGCCAGCGCCGCGCCGCCTTCGCCCTGCGGCACCCCATCGGGTGTGAACGACGTACCGATCCCGCCCACCGCCAGCGAGCTGGAGAT
>CAISGR010000219.1 GCA_903884945.1 uncultured bacterium | reverse complement strand
GACTTGGCGGCGGGCAGGCAAAGCTGCCCCCCGGCTTCGAGAATTTGTTCAACAAGAAATAACGTGATCGAAAGAAGGAAGAAGAAGTAATGGCAATCAGCATTCGTCTGTCGCGCGGCGGCTCCAAGAAGCGCCCCTACTACAAGATCGTGGTGGCGGACGCCCGCTCGCCGCGTGACGGCCGCTTCATCGAGAAGCTTGGCACCTACAATCCGCTTCTCGCCAAGGACGATGCCAAGCGCATCGTGCTCGACGGCGAGCGCGCCAAGCATTGGCTGAGCGTCGGCGCGCAGCCGACCGATCGCGTCGCCCGCTTCCTCGATGCGGCCGGCGTCCGCGAGCGCGCCGCGCGCGTGAACCCGAACAAGGGCAAGCCGGGCGAGAAGGCAACCGAGCGCGCCGAAGAGCGTGCGACGAAGCTGGCCGAGGCTGAAGAGGCGAAGGCCGCAGCGGCGGCCGTCCCGGCCCCCGAGCCTGAGCCTGAGCCCGTCGCCGAGGAAGCGCCTGCGCAGGACAGCAACGAGGAAGCCGAGGCCGTGGTCGCGGCCGAAGTCGAAGCGGCGACCGCCGAGCCGACCCCGGAAGCTGAAGCGGTTGCCGAGGCGGTTTCCGAAGAAACCCCGCCGGTCGAGGGCTGATGCCCAAGGATACCCCCGTCACGCTCGCCGTCATCATCGGCGCGCACGGCGTGACGGGGGAGGTCCGTCTCAAGGTCTTCGCCGAGGACCTGAAGCCCTACAAGAGCTTCAACAACGGCACGCTGACGCTGAAGTCGCTGCGCCACGGCAGCAATGGCGAGATCGCCCGCATTGCCGAGGTGAACGACCGCAATGCCGCCGAGGCGCTGCGCGGCACGGAACTGACCGTGCCGCGCTCGGCGCTGCCCCCGCTCGAAGAAGGCGAATATTACCATGCCGACCTGCTCGGGCTGCCGGCGGTCTCGACGACGGGCGAGGGGCTCGGTCGCATCGTGGCGATCGACGATTTCGGGGCTGGCGACGTGATCGAGATCGAGCGCCCCGACGGCAAGCGCTTCATGGTCCCGATGAATCCGGATGCGGTGCCCGAGTGGGACGAGGAGCGGATGATCGTATCCGCGGCGTTCGTCAGCGCCTGATCGGGCTGCGTTCGTCGAGCAGATTGCGGATCGCCGTGGCAGCCACGCCCGCCTCGCCCATGGCGTGACTGATCTGATCCAGCCCCTTCACGACGTCGCCCGCGGCGAACAGGCCCGTGACCGAGGTGCGCTGGTGATCGTCGACTTCGAGGCACCCGTCCGCCGACGCCCGCGCACCGGCCGCTACCGCCAGTCCGGAGCGGATGCGCGATCCAAGGGCGGGATAGATGCTGTCGAAGGCCCTCTCGCCGCCCGGCGTGGTCGCGACGATCCTGTCACCCTCGATGCGGAGCGGGGTGCAAGGACCGTCAACATGGACGATGTCCGCTTCCGCCAGCGTCCGGCGGCAGGACGCGTCCAGATCATGCGCTGCCCCGGGGGCAATGAGCGTGACGTCGCGCGTATAACCGCGCAGAAACAGGGCTTCGCGCATGCCGTGGTCGCCGGTTCCGATCACGCCGATACGCTTGTCCGTCACTTCATAACCGTCGCAGATCGGGCAGTAGCGGATCAGCCCGCGGGCGAGCGCCGCGTCATGCTGGTCGGCAGGCATATCGGGGCGGTTGTTCAGGACCCCGGTTGCCAGCAGCACGGTACGGGCATGGAAGCGCGTCTCGTCCGTGCCGGCCTGCACTTCGAACGCCCCGTCCGTCGGAACGATCGCTGAGACGGCGGCCAACTCGCGCCGCGCCCCGAAGCTCTCGGCCTGGTCGAGCATGCGCGCCAGCAGATCCTTGCCGGAAATCCCGCCGGGATAGCCGGCATGGTTGTGGGTGCGGGGGATCAGGGCAGCGCGGCTCGAGCCACAGTCGAACAGCCGGATCGAGAGGTGAAAGCGGGCGAGGTAGATCGCGGCCGTCAGCCCGGCGGGGCCCGCCCCGATGATGATGCAATCTTCCATGTCCCCGCCTCAAAGGCCGGGCGGCGAGATGGTTCCCGCACAGCGCCAATCCTTGACGGAGGAGCGACGACCGTATCTACATCCCGCATATCCGATGGCGGTGCTGGACGCTTTCATCGCCGGAACCCCGGTGCCCGACGTCGACCGACCAGCCGCTCGTGCCGAGGCGATTGTGCCTCGGGAGGGGCGTTTCGACCGGTCGGTCGCTGCGGATACCCGTCCCACAGGGGCTCGCCCCTGAACAATAACAGAGGCGACTTCGCCGACATCCCCGGCCGCGCGGTCGAGAACTGGACCCCATGACCTTTACCGCCACCGTGCTCACGCTCTATCCGGACATGTTCCCGGGCCCGCTCGGCGTGTCGCTGGCCGGGCGGGCGCTGGGCGAGGGGAAATGGTCGCTCCAGGCGGTCAATATCCGCGACTTCGCGACCGACCGGCATCGTACCGTGGACGACACGCCGGCGGGCGGCGGGGCCGGCATGGTGCTGCGCGCCGATGTGCTGGCGGCAGCCATCGACGCCGTCGCGGACGACCGGCCGGTCCTGGCGATGACGCCGCGCGGCACGCCGCTCACCCAGGAGCGTGTGCGGGACCTGGCGGCGGGGCCGGGCGTGACCATCCTCTGTGGCCGGTTCGAGGGGTTCGACGAGCGGATTTTCGAGGGGCGGGGGATCGAGCAGGTCTCGATCGGCGACTATATCCTCTCGGGCGGGGAGATGGGCGCGTTGGTGCTGCTCGACGCTTGCATTCGGCTGCTTCCCGGCGTAATGGGCGCGGCTTCCAGCGGTGTGGACGAAAGCTTCGAAACGGGGCTGCTCGAATACCCGCAATATACCCGACCTGTTGAATGGGAAGGGCGCACGATCCCCGAAGTGCTGCGATCGGGGGATCATGCGAGGATCGAGGCATGGCGAAAGCACATGGCCGAGACCGATACACGGCTAAGGCGGCCGGACCTTTGGGAGCGCCATGAGGGTGCTCGGGTTCAGTCGCCCTCTGGCGCGCGGCGACAGACGAAGGACGAATGAGATGAATCTCATCCAGACGCTCGAAGCAGAGCAGATTGCCAAGTTCCTCGAGAACAAGAAGATTCCGGAATTCCGCCCCGGCGATACGCTGAAGGTCGGCGTGAAGGTCGTCGAAGGCGAGCGCACCCGCGTGCAGAATTACGAGGGCGTGTGCATCGCGCGGTCGAACAAGGGCATGGGCTCCAACTTCACCGTGCGGAAGATTTCGTTCGGCGAAGGCGTCGAGCGCGTCTTCCCGCTCTATTCGCCGAACATCGATTCGATCGAAGTCGTCCGCAAGGGTGCCGTGCGTCGCGCCAAGCTCTATTATCTGCGGGGCCGCACCGGCAAGTCGGCACGTATCGCCGAGCGCCGCGACACGCGCCCGGCCAAGGCGACCGCCGCCGAGTAATCGCGCTTACGGCGACCAGCCATTCGAAGGGGCGCGGGGACCTGGGTCTCCGCGCCCTTTTCGTTGCGCCGTGCTGGCCGCCGCCGAATTTTCTTTCCCGCTTCTGTGGACGCCCCCAGGGAAGCAAGCGTAAAATTCGAGTATTGGCACGAGATCGGATGCT
>CAISGR010000218.1 GCA_903884945.1 uncultured bacterium | reverse complement strand
TCGGGGATGAGATCAGTCCCGGCGTGCGGTTGAAGGCGGTTGCCTTCGATCATGTCACGATCGATCGCGGGGGAGCGGACGAGGATCTGTTCCTTGATCAGAGCGGGGCGGTAACGCCCGTCGCGCCGCCCCCGCCCAGCGCTGTCCCGGCGCTGCTTCCTCCCTTGCCGGGAATGCCGCCGCCGGGCGAAAGGGGCGTTACGCCAGCCCAGTTGCGCAGCGATATCGGCTTCATTCCGCGCGTCGACGGCGGCCGCGTGAGCGGGCTGGTCGTGCGGCCGCAGGGCTCGGGCGTCGCCTTTCGCCAGGCCGGCCTGCGCGAAGGCGACGTCATCACCGCGATCAACGGTCGCGCGGTGACCGGGCAGGGCGACATGGAGCAGCTCGGCGCGCAGATCGGGAAGGGCGGCGCCGTCCCCGTCACGGTCGAGCGCGGCAACGATACTCTTTCCCTTACCATCACGATTGCGGGCCAATGACGAAACCGAACCCCCTGAAGAAGGTGATGCTGGCGCCGCTGCTCGCCGCCGTGCTGGCAGGCACGGTCTCGGCGCAGACCACGATGAATGTGCGCGACGCCGATATCCGCGCCTTCATCGCCGATGCTGCGCGCGTTACCGGGCGCACCTTCATCATCGACGCGCGGGTCCAGGGCAAGGTGACCGTCGTCACCGATCGGCCGCTCAGCCGCTCCGAATATTTCGAGGTCTTCCTCTCGACGCTGCGCGCCAACGGGCTCGTGGCGGTGCCGACGTCGAACGGCGCCTTTCGCATCCAGCCGACCGACAATGCAGCCTCGCAGCCGAGCCGGGTCGGATCGCGCGGCGCGGCGCGCAACAGCTTCGTCACCGAGATCGTGCGCCTGCGCTCGATCGAAGCCGCTTCGGCGGTCGATACGGTCCGGGCGCTGGTCAGCGCCCAGGGTTCCGTCACCGCCAATCGGGGCGGCAATTCGATCGTGATCGTCGATTTTGCCGATAATGTGCGGCGGGTGCGCGAAGTGCTGCGCCAGATCGACACCGACAATGCGTCGACCCGGGTGATCGCCCTCAAGAATGCCGGCGCGCGCGAGATCGCCACGGCCCTGCAGGCGCTCGTGGGCCAGAGCGCCCAGGGGTCTCCCACCAGCGGCCAGGGCGTGAGCGTGGTCGCCATCGTCGGGTCGAATTCGATCGCGTTGCGCGGCGATCCGTCGACGGTGTCCCGGCTTGTAGCGGTCGCCGAGGATCTGGACCGGCGCGCCAAGAACGGCACGGAAATCAAGGTCGTGTTCCTGGAAAATGCCGATGCCGAGCAATTGTTGCCGGTGCTCCAGCAACTCGTCGGCCAGACTCCGACCCAGCCGACCACGACCAGCACGCTGTCCAGGTCGAATTTCGGCGGCACGAGCAACGATACGCAGCGCAGCTCGATGGCAGCGCAGCCGCAGGTCCAGCAGACCGCACCGGTAAGCAGCGGCGGCACCGGCCAGCCCGCGATCGTCGCCGAGGGCGGTCGCACCGCTGCGGTCGTCACCCGCTTTACCGGCGCCAACGCGATCGTGATCGCCGCGCCGGCGGAGGTGCAGCGCCAGCTGTCCGAGGTGGTCCGCCAGCTCGACACACGGCGCGAGCAGGTGCTGGTCGAGGCGATCGTGGCCGAAGTGTCCGATGCGACCGCCAGCAAGCTCGGCGTACAGTTCCTGCTGGCGGGCCTTCCCGGCAGCGGCGTGCCGACCTTCGCGACGAGCTACAGCAACTCCGCGCCCAACCTGCTGACCATCGCTGGCGCGATCGGCTCCCGGAAGCTGGATACGACGACGACGACCGTCAACGGTACCACCACCGTCACCACGACGGGCAGCGCGGTCAGCGATTCGCTCGCTCAGTCGGCGCTCAGCTCGATCCTCGGTGCTTCGGGCGGCTTCGGCGGGGGCGCCTTCAACATCGGCAAGGACGCGATCTTCGGCACGATCATCAACGCGGTGAAGTCGGATACCACGTCGAACCTGCTCCAGGCGCCCTCGCTGACGACGCTCGACAACCAGCCCGCGCGCATCCTGGTCGGCCAGGAGATCCCGATCACTACGGGGCAGGCGCTCTCGACCAACTTCGACAATGCCTTCCGCACCGTGCAGCGCGAGAATGTCGGCATCCAGCTCGAGGTCCGGCCCCAGGTCAATTCGTCGGGCGCGATCAAGCTGTTCCTGCACCAGCAGGTCAGCAGCATCGCGGGGCCCGTTTCCAGCGACAATAGCGACCTGATCCTCAACAAGCGCGAAGTCGAGACCACGCTGACGGTCGATGACGGCCAGATCGCGATCATCGGCGGGCTCCTCAGCGACGACGAGCGGCGGACGATCGAGAAGGTGCCGCTCCTCGGCGATCTTCCCGGCATCGGTGCGCTGTTCCGCTCCAAGGCAAAGGAGCGCACCAAGACCAACCTGATGATCTTCATCCGCCCGACCGTGCTGCGTACGCCGGAGGACAGCCGCGCGGTAGCGGAGCGGCGCTATGGCTATCTGCGGCTGCAGCAGGCCGGCCAGCGGCCGGACGAGGAGCCGAGCATCGACCAGTTGGTGCGCGACTATCTCGGCGCGGCGGCGCCGCTGCCGCCGGCGGGCATGCCCGGCGGGATCGAGGATCCGCGTGTTACCGTGCCGGTGATGCGCAGCTCGACCAGTGTCATCCGGCCCCTGAAGGAAAAATGATGCGGATCGCCCACGGAAACGCGGCGGAAGGCGCGACGGCGGCAACGATGGAAGGCACCCCCGTGCCCGACCAGATGATCGCAATCCCCTATGCGTTCGCGCGACGGTTCGGCGTGGTGCTGGAGATCGGCGACGGCACGCATCTGTCCGTCGCGATGCGCGAGGGTTCCGATCCCAAGGTGCTGCTCGAGCTGCGGCGGCACCTCGCGCGGCCCTTCGACATCAGCTTCGTCACCCCGGAGGCGTTCGACCGGCTCCTGTCGGACCGCTATGCGATGGACGGGCAGGCGGCGGCAGTCGCGGCCGGAACGCTCGGCCTTGGCGACGAGCTCGACCTGCTCGCCGGCGACCTGCCGACGGCGGACGACCTGCTCGACACCGCCGACGACGCGCCGGCGATCCGCCTGATCAACGGCATCATCGCCGATGCGGCGCGCAACGGCGTGTCGGATATCCATATCGAGCCCTATGAGACCGGCCTGGTCGTGCGGATGCGCATCGACGGCGTGTTGCGCGAGACGCTGCGCATGCCGCCGCACGTCGCTCCGGTGGTGGTCAGCCGCGTCAAGGTGATGGCGCGCCTCGATATCGCCGAGCGCCGCGTGCCGCAGGATGGGCGCATCAGCCTCACCCTGGGAGGCAAGCTGCTCGACGTTCGCGTCTCCACCCTGCCGAGCCGCGCCGGCGAGCGCGTCGTGCTGCGCATCCTCGACAAGGAAAATGCCGGGATCACGCTCGACGTGCTCGGCATGACGCCGGCCATCAATACGATGCTCAAGGGTGCGCTGTCCGAACCGAACGGGATCATCCTCGTCACCGGGCCGACCGGATCGGGCAAGACGACCACGCTCTATGCCGCGCTGCGGCTGCTCAACGATGGCAGCCGCAATATCCTGACGGTCGAGGATCCGGTCGAATACGCCATGGACGGTGTCGGCCAGACACAGGTCAATCCCAAGGTGGGGCTCACCTTCGCCGCCGGGCTGCGGGCGATCCTGCGCCAGGATCCCGATGTTGTGATGGTCGGCGAAATCCGCGACCGCGAGACTGCCGAGATCGCGGTGCAGGCCTCGCTCACGGGCCACCTCGTGCTTTCGACGGTCCACACCAACGATGCGGTCGGGGCGATCACCCGGATGCGTGACATGAAGGTCGAGCCGTTCCTGCTCGCCTCCACGCTGCGCGCGGTGATCGCCCAGCGGCTGGTGCGCCGGCTGTGCGAACAGTGCCGGCGCCCGGTGCAGGCAACGGGGTCGGTCTCGGCCTTGCTCGGCTTCGATTCGGGCACCGTGGTCTATGAGCCGGTCGGCTGCGAGCACTGCCAGGGCTCGGGCTTCAAGGGTCGGATCGGCGTGTTCGAGGCGATTCGCATCGACGAGACGATCCGGCGCCTGATCAACGATGGTGGCGACGAATCGATCATCGCGCGCCATGCCTTCCTGCACGCGCCCAATCTCGGATCGGCCGCGCGCCAGCTGGTACGCGATGGGCTGACCACGCCCGAGGAAGCGGTCCGCGTCTCGCGGCGCGACATGGCCGATATCGAGGCGCCGTTGGTGGTGGATGTCTCGGCCGATGGCTGATTTCGACTATCTGGCGATCGATACGCGGGGTCGGGAGACGCGGGGGCATATCGCCGCCGAGTCGATCGACGACGCGCGTGTCGCGCTGGATCGCAAGCGGCTCTATGTCGTGAAGGTCGAGCCGGGCTCGGGCCCGGCGCCCCGCGGCAGGCCGCTGCTGTCGGATCTTCGCTTCGGCTCCAAGAAGATGAATTCCAAGCAGCTCGCGCTGTTCACCCGCCAGCTCGCGACGCTCAACCGCGTGTCTCCGCTGGAGGAATCGCTCCGCACCATCACCCGCCAGACCGAACAGGATTCGGTTCGCGCGATCGTGTCGTCGGTGCACGCCGGGGTGGTCGAGGGCCGGCGTCTCGCCGAGGCGATGGGGCGCGAGCCGAAGAGTTTCCCCGCGCTCTATCGCGCCATGGTCTCGGCCGGCGAGAGGTCGGGTTCGCTCCCGGTGATCCTCGAACGCCTTTCGGTGCTGCTGGAGCGTCAGGCGGAGATCAACGGCAAGATCGTCACCACGCTGGCCTATCCGACGGTTCTCGCCCTGGTGGCGATGGCGGTGGTGACAGCCCTCATGATGTTCGTCGTGCCGCAGGTGGTCGAGCAGTTCGATACGGTCGGGCAGGAACTGCCGCTGCTGACTCGGATCGTGATCGGCATTTCCGCCTTTCTCGTCGGCTGGTGGTGGCTGATCCTGATCGCGATGGCCGGGCTCGCCATCGGCGCGTGGCGCGCGATGAAGGATCCCGGGATCAAGCTCGCCTTTGACAGCTGGATCCTGAAGCTGCCACTGATCGGCCGGCTGATCCGCGATCTGCACGCAGCGCGCATGGCGCGCACGCTCGCGACGATGGTGGCCAGCCGCCTGCCTTTGCTCGAGGGGCTGACCCTCACCGCCGGCACCATCCACAATCTTCGCCTCAAGCGCGCCTCGGACGAGATCGTCGAATCGATCCGGGGCGGCGGCAGCCTCTCCGCGGCGATGCGCCGTGCCGGTGTTTTCCCGCCGCTGTTGACCTATCTGGCCGCCTCCGGCGAGTCGGCTGGCCAGCTCGACGACATGCTCGAGCGCGCGGCGGATTATCTGGAGCGCGAGTTCGATCGGTTCACCGCGACCGCCTTGTCGCTGCTCGAACCGGCGATCATCGTGCTGATGGGCGGCATCGTCGCGACCATCGTGCTATCGATCCTGCTGCCGATCCTGCAGCTCAACACGCTTGCCGGCCAGTAATGCCATGATGAGGACAGCCATGCTTACCCCCCGAGACCCCGCCCCGAGCAACCGCCGCCGCCAAGCCGGACGGCGCGCCGCCGAACAAGGCTTCACGCTGGTGGAACTGATGGTGGTGATCGTCATTCTCGGGCTGCTGGCGACGATCGTCGCGATCAATGTCATCCCGAGCGGCGAGAAGGCCAAGGTCATCAAGGCCAAGACCGATATCGCGACGATCGAGGGCGCGCTCGACAATTATAAGCTGCAGAATGACGTCTATCCGACGACGAGCCAGGGGCTCGAAGCGCTGGTGAGCGCACCCGCCGGAGCGGATCCCGCGAAATATCAGCGCGGCGGCTATATCAAGAAGCTGCCCAACGACCCCTGGGGCCGGCCCTATCTCTACGCGTCGCCCGGCCAGCATGGCGATGCCGACATCTGGACGCTGGGGGCTGACAACAAGGAAGGCGGCGAAGGCGCCGACGCCGATATCGGCAGTTGGCAATAGGCGCACATTGACCCGGACGACCGCCTTTCCCGAAGCCGGCGCAACCTTGCGCGAACACGGCTTCACGCTGGTCGAGCTGATGATCGTGATCACGATCATCGGTCTCGCCTCGGCGGCAGTCGTCTGGGCACTGCCGGATCCGCGCGGGCGCCTGCTCGACGAAGCTTCGACCTTTGCGGCGCGGGCGCGGGCGGCGCAGCAATCGGCGATCGTCGGCGCGCGCCCGGTGAGCGTCTGGGTCTCGGGCGGCGGCTATGGTTTCGACGAGCGGACCCATGGCGCCTGGGCGGCGATCGGCGAGAAGCCGTTGCGCGTGACGAGCTGGGGCAAGGGTACGCGCGCGATCGTCGTGAACGGCGGCGGCCGCGATCGCGTGATGTTCGATTCGACCGGCTTTGCCGATCGCCCGCTCGACGTGCAGTTGCGGCGCGATGCCGAGGCGACGACCGTGCGGATCGGCGCTGACGGCTCCGTGAAGGTCACCGGCTGAGATGGCAAAGGGGAGGATCAGTATCCGCCGGCCCTGCCATGCGGCAGGCTTCACCCTGATCGAGATGATGGTCGCGCTCGCGGTGTTCAGCCTTGCCGCACTCGCGCTGATCCGCCTCGAAGGAGCAACGATCCGGGGCGCGTCGATTCTCGATTCGACGCTGATGGCGCAGATGGTTGCGCGCAACGTAGCGATCGAGGCGATGACCGACGCGCAGCCGCCGGCCATCGGCATCGCCCGGGGCGTGGAGCAGAATGGTGGCCGCGCCTGGACCTGGACGCGCGAGACCCGGCCGACCGCCGATTCGCGCATCGTGAGCATTCATGTCGAGGTCGCGGACGCCTCGGGCAGCCGCCAGGGCCATCTTACCGTCGTGCGCACCGCGACGGTTGGTGGGGCGGCCTCATGAGGCGGCGGGAGAAGGGGTTCGCGCCGCTGCGGCGTTCCGCCGAACACGGCTTCACGCCCGTGAGGCGTTCCGCCGAACACGGCTTCACGCTTGTCGAAGTGATGATCTCGCTGATGATCTTCGGCCTGCTCGCCGCCGCCGGGGTCGCGCTCCTGTCGTTCAGCGTGCGGGCACAGGCCTCGACCGGCGCGAAGCTTGAGGACGTGCAGGCGCTCAATCGCCTTTCCTCGGCGCTTGCCGCCGATCTGGCCCAGGCTTCCGCCCGCCGCACGCGCAACGAATCGGGCGATCTCCTGCCTGCCTTTGTCGGCGAATCCGGATCGGCCGCGACGCCCATGGTCCGCCTCGTGCGGGGCGGCTGGAGCAATCTGGACGAAGCGCCGCGCCCCGGCGAGCAGAAGGTCGAATATCGGCTCGACAGGGGAGAGCTTCAGCGCGTCGCCTATCCGATGCTCGACGGCGCGGGCGCGCTCCCGCCGGCCGTACTGCTTACCCATGTCCGCCAGGTCGGGCTGCGCTACCGGCTTGATGGAGCCTGGAGCGAGAACTGGCAGGGAACGCCCGTCGCGGCGCTTCCCCAGGCGCTGGAAATGCGCGTGGTGCGTGATGACGGCGTCGAGTTCCGCCAGCTGTTCCTCGTCGGCGCGGGCTATGTCGATCGGAAGCCGGGCAATGCGCGGGGCTGAGCGCGCCTCGGAGCGCGGCGCGGCACTGCTCACGGTGCTGCTGCTGGTCGCGGTGATTGCCGTGCTTGCTGGCACGGCGCTCGAGAAGTTGCGCCTGTCCACCCGGCTGGGCAGCAACGCTGTGGCGATGGACCAGGCGCGCGCCTGGTCTTACGCGGCCGAAACGCTCGCCATCACCAAGGTCAGCGACCTTCTGGCACGCGACAAGGCGCGGGTGACGCTGGCGGGCGGATGGAGCGGCCGGCCGATCCCCTTGCCGGTTCCGGGCGGGATCGCCACGGCGCGGATCGTCGATGGTGGAAACTGCTTCAACGTCAATAGCCTGGTCGTGAAGACCGGCCCCGATACCTATGCCGCCTATACGCCGGCGCGTATCCAGTTCGCACGCCTGATCCGCTTGGTCGGCGGTCCCGCTGCCGCGGGCGAATCGATCGCCGCCGCCGCGTCGGACTGGATCGATACCGATACCAGCCCGCTCGATCTCGGCGCGGAGGATGGCAGATATTCGGGCAAGGCCACGCCCTATCGCACCGCCAACACGCTGATGGCCGATCCGAGCGAATTGCGCGCCGTGGTTGGGGTGACGCCTGAAATCTATGCGCGGCTCCGTCCCTGGATCTGCGCCCTGCCGGTCGCCAAGCCCTCGGTGATCAACGTCAACACCTTGCTGCCGGAGCAGGCGCCGCTGCTGGCGATGCTCCTGCCCGACACCATGACGGTCGAGGGCGCCCGGCAGGCGCTGCTGCGGCGGCCGCCCCAGGGCTATGAGAGCCCTTCGGCATTCTGGAAGGTGCCGGCACTCAGCGCGATCACGCCGCCGCCCGATGCCTTCGCCCAGACTGCCGTGACGACCACCTGGTTCGCGCTGCAGGTCGATGTGACGGTGGGCAGCGCCGAACTGGAGCAACATGCGCTGGTCGACGCGACAGACCTTCCCGCGCGGCTCGTGGCGCGGCAATGGGGCGAGCCTTCATGACTGACACGCTCGTCCTCTTCCTGCCGACCCGGACGGCTCCGTGGCGCTGGCTAAGGCTTGTCGGCGGCAAGGTCTTTGCCCGTGGCGAGGGCGTGCCGGAGACGGGAGATGGCGATGCCGCTCCACCCGTCGTCATCGCGCCCGCCGAGGCGGTGACGTTGCACTGGGCCGAGCTTCCCGATCGATCGGTGGCGCAGGCGGTTTCCGCCGCGCGTCTGCTTGCGGCCGATGCCAGTGCGGCGCCGATCGCGGAGCTTCATGTCGCGGTGGGGCAGGAGGGGGGGCATATCGATCGTCCCATCGCGGTGGTCTCGACGGCGCAGATGGGCGCGTGGCTGGCGACGCTCGCCGGGCACGGGATCGATCCGGCGGCGATGATTCCGTCGCCGCTGCTGCTGCCCCGGCCGGAGCAGGGATATCTCCGGGCGGATTTCGGTGGCGAGGCAGTCGTGCGCGGCATGGTCAGCGGCTTTGCCGACGATGCCGGCCTGACCGAACTGATCACCGGCGGGGTCGCGCCGGTGCTCCTCGGCCGGGACGAGATCGAGGCGTCGATCGGGGCTGTGCTTGCGGCCCCGTCGCTCGATCTGCGGCAGGGCCCGTTCGCTCGGCGCCAGAAGCGCGCGATCGACTGGGGGCTGATCCGCCGTCTCGCCTGGCTGGCGGTTGCGATCCTGGGCGTCACGCTGCTGATCGGCCTCGCCCAGATCATGAAATACAGCTTCGCCGCCGATTCGCTCGAGCGCCAGGCGGATCTTCTCGCGCGGCAGGGCCTTCCGCGCGGCGAGACGGTCAGCAACGCCGACCGGCAACTCGATGCGCGCCTGGCCGGGCTGCGGGGCGGCGGCGCCGGATTCACCGCGACCACCGCCGCCCTGTTCGCGGCGGTGAGATCCGTGCCCGGGGCCGAGGTGCGGGCGCTGACCTTCGAGGCCAATGGGGAAATGCGCGTGACCGTCGCCACCGAGAATGAGGGGGAGGTGAAGGATCTCCTTGCCCGTCTCCAGGCCTATGGCTTTGCAGCCGAATCCGGCGTGTTCCAGCCGGTCGCCGGCCGCCTCACCGGCGAATTGAGGGTGAGGCCGCGATGATCGGGCAACTTCGCCTCTGGTTTGCCGGGCGGTCGCTTCGGGAGAAGCGGCTGCTGGTGGTGATGATGGCGCTGGCCGTGCTGGTACTGGTCTGGGCAGCGATCATCCTGCCCGTCACCGATGGCCTCTCTTCCGCGCGCACTCGGCATGCCGACGCGGTGATTCGCCTTGCGGAGACGCAGGCGCGCCTGAAGGCGGTCGAGGCCCTGCAGCAACAAAGGCCGGCGCCGATCGAGGCTTCGCTCGAGGCAGTCATTCGCGACCGGGCGAACGAGGCGGGCTTCGCGCTCGCCAGCCTTTCGGCCCAGGGGCAGGATCGCGTCCAGATCACCATCGCATCGGCCCGGCCCGGCCCCTTGTTCGGCTGGATCGCCGGGCTCGAATCCGCCGGCATCCTGGTCGATTCGCTGGTCACGACCGATAATGGGGACCGGACGATTTCAGCCCAGATTACGCTGAAGGTGCGCGGGCAATGAAGCGGATTCGCCTGGCGACCGGGCCGCGCGCGCCTTTCGGCGCCGTGTTCGTGCTTGCCCTGATCGCGTTCCTGCCGTTGCGGCTCGCGATGGGCTGGTTCGACCTCGGCGAGACCGGGCTGACGGCGAGCGACGTGCGCGGCAGCGTCTGGTTCGGCACGCTACGCCAGGCAAGTTTCGGCGGGGTCCCGCTGGGCGATCTGAACGCGCGGCTTTCGCCGGTCCAACTGCTGGTCGGCCGTGCCCGAATCGACCTGTCGGGGCAGAGCCAGGGATCGGCGCGGCCGCTCCACGGAGCGATCGGTGTGAGCCGGCACAGTTTCGGCATTGACGATTTGACCGCATCGCTGCCGGCCGGCGCGGTCTTCGCGCCGGTGCCCGTCTCGACGCTGGACTTCGACGATGTCAGCGTCCGCTTTCAGGACGGCAATTGTGGAAAAGCCGAGGGCCAGGTGCGCGCGGCCATTTCGGGCGATCTCGGGGGGATCGCGCTCGGGCAGGGCATGAGCGGCACCGCGCGCTGCGATGGCGCTGCGCTTCTGCTGCCGCTGACGAGCCAGGCGGGCACGGAATCCATCGCGCTCCGCCTGTGGGGCACTGGCCGCTTCCGTGCCGAACTGACTGTCCAGCCCGCTGATCCCGCCGCGGCCCAGAAGCTGGTGCTCGGCGGATTCCAGCCGACGCCGAAGGGCTATATGCTCTCGATCGAAGGCAGGTTGTGATTTTTTTGCTCGTCGCGACCGGGCTGGCGCCATTTTACGGGAAACGCTAATCTTGACGCTGCCATATATCGCCCGCTAGGGGCGCTGGCTCTGCGGCGATCGTAGTTCAATTGGTTAGAGCGTCGGCTTGTGATGCCGGATGTTGCGGGTTCAAGTCCCGTCGGTCGCCCCATTTTCTTTTTCAGCCAGGATATCTCCCGTGACCAGCGGCTGGGGCTTCCCCGATTTCGACGACCATGAGGGCGTGCACCTCTTCACTGATCCGGCTTCCGGGCTGCAGGCGGTGATTGCCGTGCATTCGACCCATCTCGGGCCGGCCGCCGGCGGCGTGCGCTTCTGGCACTATGCCGACAGCGATCGCGCGATCACGGATGCGCTGCGCCTGTCGCGCGGCATGAGCTTCAAGAATGCCATGGCCGGGCTGCCGATGGGCGGCGGCAAGGGTGTCGTGCTGGCCGCGAATCGTGGCGACGCGATCACCGTGGCCCAGCTCGAGGCGTTCGGGCGCGCGGTCGACTCACTCGGTGGTCGCTACGTCACGGCCGAGGATGTCGGCATGTCCGAAGCGAGCATGAAGGTCATCGCCACGATGACCCGGCACGTTTCCGGCCTGCCCGTCGCCGCCGGCAACGCGGGCGGCGATCCGGGGCCCTATACGGCGATGGGCGTCTATCTCGGGGTCAAGGCCGCGGCGAAGCGCGGACTGGGCGTCGATGGCATGAAGGACGTGCATGTCGCGATCCAGGGCGTCGGCAGCGTCGGCGGCGGGCTGGCGCGGCTGCTGGCGAAGGATGGCGCGCGCCTGACTCTTGCCGATGTGAACGCGGACAAGGCCGCTGCGCTGGCAGCCGAACTCGGTGCCGACACGGTCGCGGCGGACGCGATCCTCGCGATCGAGGCTGACATCGTCAGCCCCAATGCCCTGGGGGCGATCCTCACCGAGGAATCGATTGCGGCCCTGCGCACGACGGTCGTGGCCGGCGGTGCCAACAACCAGCTTGCGACTCAGGCCGAGGGCGCCCGACTTGCTGCCCGGGGCATCCTCTACGCGCCCGATTACGTGATCAACGCGGGCGGCATCATCAATGTGGGCCTGGAATATCTCGGCCTGGGTGACCGCGCCGAGGTGGAAGCCCGCATCGCGCGCATTCCCGAGCGCCTGATCGAGGTCTGGGACGAGAGCGACCGTAGCGGCGCGCCCGCGTCCGATGTCGCGGACATGATCGCCAGGCGCCTGATCGGGCGGGGCTGAGCCTGCCCCCGGGCCGCCGGGTAGGGCAAACCCGGAGGGGTCGATCAAGCCGCGGGTAAGCCGGCCGGTCTAATGTCGGTTTCCTGCACGGGGACCGGAGACTCGGAGATGCGCAATTTACGCAAAGACAAGCGCGGCGCGACCGCGATCGAATACGGCCTGATCGCTGCCCTGATCGCGGTCGCGGCAATCGGCGCGATGCAGGGGCTCGGCAATCAGTTGTCGACGACCTTCGGCAATGTCTCGTCAAATATGAAGGCGTCCTGACCTTGCTGCGGGCGTGTCGGCGACAGCGGGCAACTCAGTCACGGCCAGCGCTCGCGCGGAGTGACTCGCACGTGCCGGAATGGCCTATCCTACCGGTACGCCCAGCGTCGCTGCCTCGGTCTGCAACCGTGCCGCCGCCGCTGGATTGGCCGCGATCGCCGCCTTCAGCGCGGCGCCTGCCCTGGCCGGCTCGCCCAGCGTCATGCGGCTGCGCATCAGCATGATCCAGCCATCGACATTGCCGGGATCGGCCTGAAGCTTCGTCTCCAGTCGCGCGACCATGGCCTGGACCATCGCGTCCTGCTCGTGCGGCGGCAGTGTGGCGGCGGCGCGCATGTCGCCGGGCGTCGGGCCCGGGATCGCCGCGGCGGCGGTCGAGGCGACGGGCACCAGCGGATGCGCGGCGGGCTGCTTCACCGCGGCAAGGCGCGCGGCGACGTCGATCCCGTTGATCTTGCCGACCTGCTCGATCGTCCGGCGCAGGTCCCGCTCCCAGGCGGCGCCCGGGGGCGTATCCTGCAACAGCGCCAGCCAGTCACCGATCGCGCCCGCATGATCGCCGTCAAGGTCGCGCGCGACCGCAAGGAAATAGCGCCCGCGCGGATCCTGCGGATCGATCGCGATCGCCCTGCGGAATGCGGCGAGCGCGGGCGCCGGCATCGCACTGCCCGTACTGGCATTGACCAGGGCTTCGCCCAACGCTGACCACAGGTCGCCGCGCCCGGGTGCTGCCCTTGTCCCATGCTCGTACGCCTCGGCTGCCGCGGCATAATGGCCCAGATCGGATTGCGCCTGACCAAGCAGCAGCCATGCATCGGCATTGTTCGGCTCGCTTCTGGTCCGCGCCTCGAGCGCGGCAAGTGCTGTCGCCTGTGCGGCGTCCGGCGACATGGCGGAAGTCGTGGAAGCAACGTCCTTTTTCGTAATGCCGCTGCCCCGCAGCGCCGCCCATGAAATCGAGACGGCCAGGATGATTGCCGCGCAAGCCAGCGCCAACAGCCCCAGCCTTGACGAATTCTTCGGCGTTTCCATCGCGATCCTTGTCGTTACTTCGTCGAGGCTGGCGCCGCGCGCGCACCATGCTAGTGTGTACGCGCTGGCGGCAAATGCAATCCTGAACGGGCGCGCATCGATCGTGGCCCGACGGGCAATGGGGGACAGGGCGTGACGGACCGGGTCCGCATCGCGATCATCGGCTCGGGCCCCGCTGGGCTCAGCGCCGCAGCGCGCGCCGCCCGGCTGAACCTCAGCCATGTCCTGCTGGAGAAGACCGACCATCTGTCGGACACGATCTTCAAATACCAGAAGGGCAAGCACGTCATGGCGACGCCGAGCCAGCTCGTGCTCCGTTCCGACATGGAATTCGATGCCGGCAGGCGCGAAGCGATCCTCGCCACCTGGGACGGGCTGGCGGTGAAGCTTGGCATCGAGGTCCGCTACCGTAGCGAGGTCAAGGCGATCGAAGGCACGCGCGGCGATTTCCGTATCACCCTCACCGATGGCGTGACGGTCACCGCGGAGAATGTGGTGCTGGCGATCGGCACCCAGGGCAATCCGAACCTGATGCGCTGTCCCGGATCGACCCTGCCGCATGTCCAGTATCAGCTCGATGATCCCGGTGACTATATCGACGAGCACATCACCGTGATCGGTTCGGGCGACGCAGGGATCGAGAATGCGCTCGGCCTCGCCGCCGATGCCGCGCAGGGCAATGTCGTCACCATCCTCAATCGCTCGGCCGATTTTGCCCGGGCCAAGGGCGCCAACGTCAAATTGCTCAACGAAGCGGCGGAGGCGGGCCGGATTTCGATCCGGCTGGAGACGACGCCGGCCGAGATCCGCCCCGGCGAACTGGTATTGGAGACGCGCGACGGACAGGAGACGACCCGCTGCGACCGGATCATCGCCCGCATGGGCTCGGCCGCCCCGCGCGCATTCGTCGAAAGCTGCGGCATCGAATTCAGCAGCCCCGACCGCGAGGCCTTTCCGAAGCTCTCGCCGATGTTCGAATCGACTGTGCCCGGCATCTTCGTGATCGGGGCGCTCGCCGGCTACCCGCTGATCAAGCATTGCATGAATCAGGGCTATGACGTCGTCGAGTTCATCAACGGCAATACCAGCCTGAAGCCCGCCGACGAGCCGATCCTCCAGGCAAAATTCGCCCGCCTCAAGTCACGTCGCTCGGTCGACGAATGGCTCGAACTGCTCCGCGCCAACGTCATGATCCTCAACGAACTGTCGCCGCTGCAGATGCGCGAGTTCATGCTCGATTCCGAGGTGATGTCGTACAGGGCGGGTGAAGTGGTGTTCGAGCGCGCCGACCCCGGTTCCTCGCTGTTCGCGATCGCGCAGGGGACGGCGCTGGTCGAGGTCGACAAGGACAACCCCTCGATCACAGTGCCGATCGAGCAGGGCTCGATCTTCGGCGAGGTTGGCCTGATCTCGGGCCGCCGCCGCGGCGCGACCGTGCGTGCGGGTACCGATATGATCGCGGTCGAGGTCTCGCGCACCGCGGCGCTCAAGCTGATGGCCTCGGTCCCGGCCGCCAGGCGCGCGGTCACCCGCATTTCGGTCGAGCGGCAATTGCTTCAGCTGTTCGGCTCGGGGCTGACATCGGCCGATCTCGCCGAGGTGCTCGATGCATCGGAAATCCAGACGGTAGCTGCGGGCAAGCCGATCATCACCGAGGGCGACAGCGGCGAGGATATCTATGTGATTCGCGTCGGCAGCATGATCGTCGAGAAGAAGGTCGGCGGAAAGCCGGTCTTCCTCTCCTATCTCCCCGCCGGCTCCTATGTCGGCGAGATGGCGCTGATCGGCGGCGGCAAGCGCACCGCGACGGTCAAGGCCGCGGTGAAATCCGAGGTGATCCGGCTGCCCGGCGCTGCGTTCCGCCGGTTGCTCGAGGCCAGGCCGCGCCTGCTCGAAAAGGCGCGCGCCGACATGGCGCAGCGCCAGAACATCAACGCCTTTGTCGAGAGCCGGAAGGACAGCTTCTCCGGCGTGGTCGACATGTATTCGCAGACCGCGACCTTCCTGGTCGAGAACGGCATCGGCGAGGCGACCGACGTGCTGCTGATCGACGAGAATCTCTGCGTCGGCTGCGACAATTGCGAAAAGGCCTGCGCCGACAGCCATGAGGGGCTGTCGCGGCTCGATCGCGAGGCCGGCCGCACCTATGCCCATCTCCATGTGCCGACCAGCTGCCGGCATTGCGAGCATCCCCATTGCATGGCCGATTGCCCGCCCAATGCGATCCACCGCGGGCCCGATGGCGAAGTCGTGATCGACGATACCTGCATCGGCTGCGGCAATTGCCAGCGCAACTGCCCCTATGGCGTGATCCGGATGGACAGCGTACCGCCGAAGAAGCCGGGGCTGCTCAGCTGGATGTTCCTCGGCGTTGGCCCAGGACCGGGCGAGCCCTCCAGGAAGTGGCGCTACAAGCACGCCAAGGCTGGCGTGGAGAAGCCGAAGAAAGCCATCAAGTGCGACATGTGCTCGGGGATCGATGGCGGGCCCGCCTGCGTCCGTGCCTGCCCGACCGGCGCCGCCATCCGCGTCGCGCCCGAGGAGTTTCTTGACGTCGCCCGGCTCGAAGAAGGGACTCAGTCATAGCCAGCCGCGTGTCCCGGGGAGCCACGCGCATGGGCGGCGGTGCCTTGCACGAGGGGTTCCTGCGCCATGCGCGGTTCCGCTGGCTCAAGGTGTCGCTTGCGATCAGCGCGATCGCGATCCTCGCCTATGCCCTGATCGATTCATCGCCGCGGCCCAATGGCGGCACGCCGCTCGGCTATACGCTGGGCACGATCGGCGCGCTGCTGATCCTGTGGCTCACGCTGCTCGGCCTGCGCAAGCGCGCGATGACGCGCGGTCGCTGGTCGCTCAAGGCCTGGACCAGTGCGCATGTCTATCTCGGGCTTAGCCTGGTCGTGATCGCGACGCTGCACACCGGCTTCCAGTTCGGCTGGAACGTCCACACGCTCGCCTATGCGCTGATGCTGCTGGTGATCCTGTCGGGCATCTACGGCATTTCGGTCTACGCCGCCATCCCGGCGGCGCTCAGCAGCAACCGCGAGGAGATGACGCAGACGCAGATGCTGGACGCCCTGCGCGCGATCGATCGGCAACTCCACGACGCGGCGCAGCCGCTGACCCGGCACCAGGCCGATCTGGTCCGGAAATCGCTCGATCAGGATCCATTCGGCGGCGGCCTGGTCGCGCGGCTCTCCGGCCGCTATCCGCGTTGCGCTACGCAACGCACCTTCGACACGATCCGCGAGCGTACCGGCCCACGGCCCGATCTCGGCGACGATCCGCTCGAACGTGTCGATGCGCTGCTCGAGCGCAAGATCGCGATGCTCGCCCAGCTCCGCCGGCATTTGCGGCTGAAGGCGCTGCTCGAGGTCTGGCTCTACGTGCATGTGCCCGTCACCTTCGCGCTGATCGCGGCGCTGACGGCGCATATCGTCAGCGTGTTCTTCTACTGGTGAAGGCGGGGCGATGACCTTCCTGATCCGGCACATCAGCTTTACCGCCGACCATCGCGAGATCGTGCGCACGTCGCGGGTGGAGCATGACAGCGTGACGATCGGCCGCGGCGCCGAGAACGACATTGCGCTGCCCGATCTCGGCGTCGATCCGAAGCATGCCCGGATCGAGCGGCGCGACGACCGGCGGATCGCCGTCGTCGCGCTCGGCACGCTCGGCTTCGAGATCGACGGCCGCACGGTGCGGCGGGGCGACATCGATGCGGCGAAGGGCGCTGAGCTGGGCTTTGGCGGCCATCGCATCACCGTGACGCGCGACGCGGAAGGGCAGGTGCTGCTCACGGTCCAGCGCGTCGCGGCGGTTTCGGACACGGCCGGGGAGCGCGACGAGGCGACCGCCTATTCGCTCAAGGGGTTGCTTCCCGGCCGCCGCATGACTGCCTGGATCCTGGCAGTGGCGATACTGCTCGGCTTCCTCGCGCTGCCGATCTGGAGCTTCGTCAACCACAGCCGCGCGGATGCGCGCAGCATCTACGCCTTCAGGGCCGATCGCAGCTGGTCGAGCGGCCCGCTCAGCAGGGCGCATCACGCGCTGGAGGGAAATTGCGAAGCTTGCCACCAACAGGCCTTCGTTTCGGTCCGCGATGACAGCTGCAAGGCCTGCCACCGGGACGTGCATGATCACGCATCTCCCGCACGGCTCGCCGGTGCGCGTGCCGCCCCGGGTGCCACGGGGCGCATCCTCGGCGGCATCGCCCACCTCTTCAACAAGCCGGGCCCGGGCGCCTGCGTCGATTGTCACCGTGAGCATGAGGGCGCCGGTCCGATGCAGCCCACGCCCCAGGTCTTTTGCGCGGATTGCCACGCCGCGCTGAAGTCGCGCCTCGCGGACACGAAGATCGGCGACGCCGGTGATTTCGGCACTGCGCATCCGCAGTTCCGGCCGCTGGTCGCGGTGGTGCCGGGCGCCAGGCCGGTGCTCGCGCGCGTTTCGCTCGATGGCACGCCGATCGAACGCAATGGCCTGAAATTCCCGCACAAGCTGCACCTCGACGCCGCTGGCGGCGTCGCGCGGATGGCGCAGACGATGAGGGCCCGTTACGGCTTTGGCGACGCCCTCGTCTGCGCTGATTGTCATATGCCCATCGCCGACGGTACGCGCTTCCTGCCCGTCACCATGGAGCGCAACTGCCAGATGTGCCACAGCCTTGGCTTCGACCGGATCGGCGGCACGATCCGCACGCTGCGTCATGGCGACATCCCGCAAATGGAGGCTGACCTCCGCGCGCTGTACCGCTCGACCAGCCCGCCGCCGCCGGCCGAACTTGCGGCGGCGCGCCGGCGGCCCGGCCTGCACGCGCAGGGGCAGGTCTATCACGCCTATTTCGGTGCGGTTGCCGCACGCCCCGCCAGTGCCGAGGCGGCGATCGCCGCGGTGTTCAGCAAGGGGGGCGCCTGTTTCGACTGCCATGTCGTGGCCCCGCCCGGGGGTGGCGGTGCGACCGACTGGACCGTTCTGCCGGTCAATCAGCCTGCGCGCTACATGATGCATGGCTGGTTCGATCACGCGGCGCACCGGACCGAGAAATGCGAAAGCTGCCACACCGCGCGGCATTCGTCCTCGGCCGAGGACTTGCTGCTGCCCGGCATCAGGACCTGCCGCACCTGCCATGCCGGCGAAAGCGCCGCGGCCAAGGTTCCGTCGAGCTGTGCGATGTGCCACAGCTATCACGCGGACATGAATGCTCCCTGGGTGCCCGCGACGAGGCGAAATCGCGTCCGGGGGCCGCAGCCCGCCGTATCTGCCGGAGGTGGCGCCACAAACTGAGGGGGAGGGGGATCATGCTGATCGCGCAGATCACCGATGTCCATCTGGGTTTCGAGCCGGGCAATCCGGAGGAATCCAACCGCAAGCGCCTCGATCTGGTGCTGGCGGAGCTGATCGAGGGCCGCAACCGGCCGGATCTGCTGCTCGTGACCGGCGATCTGGTCGATCGCGGCGACCTGGACAGCTATCGCCGCCTCGCCGAGGTGCTCGGGGCCTGTCCCTTCCCGGCCTATCCGTTGCTCGGCAACCATGACGACCGGGGCAATTTCGCGCAGGCCTTCCCGCACGTCCCGGTCGTTGCCGGCTTCGCGCATTATGACATCGCGCTCGAGGGGCTGCGCATCATCATGCTCGATACGCTCGAGGTCGGCCGCCATGGCGGCGGCTTTTGCGAGGTCCGTGCGGCATGGCTCCGTGCGCGGCTCGCCGAGCATCGCGATACGCCGACGGTCATCGTCATGCACCATCCGCCACTCGACATGGGCATCGACTGGATGGCGACTCATCCGGATGAGCCCTGGGTCCAGCGGTTCACCGCAGCCATCGCGGGGCATGGCCAGGTCCAGGCGATCTGGTGCGGCCACCTCCACCGCCCGATCGTCGCGCCGTGGAACGGCATCGCCGTCAGCGTCTGCCCGGCGACCGCGGTGGAGCTCTCGCTCGATCTCAACCCGATCGACCCGGAGCATCCGGACGGACGCCCCATGGTCAACGCCGATCCCCCGGGCTACGCCCTCCACCGCTGGACCGGCCACGGGCTGGTCACCCATTTTGACGCCGCGCAGGAGCATATCGTGATCGCCAGGTTCGACGAACGGATGCAGGGACTCGTGCGCGAGCTGTTTGCGGAACGCCCGCTGGGATGACTGCCTTGCGCCTCATCCTCAACGGCAAATCCGCCCAGAAACCCGCAGTGAGAAAGGCGGTGGGCGACCTCCGCAAGCTTGGCCACACGGTGGAGGTCCGCGTCACCTGGGAGGGGGGCGACGTGCGCCGCCTCGTCGAGGAAGCCTTGCACGATGCGGCATCCGGCCGGGTCGATACGATCGTCGCCGGTGGCGGGGACGGCACCGTCAATGCGATCCTCGGCCAGGCGTTTACGGCCGGGATTCCAGCGGGATGCACCTTCGGCATCCTGCCGCTCGGCACCGCCAATGATTTCGCGCGGTCGCTCGGATTGCCGGTCGACGACCTGACCGCGGCGCTCCTGCTGGGCGCGACCGCCACCGCGTCCTCCATCGATCTGGGCCTGATCGACGGCCGGCCCTTCGTGAACATGGTGACGGGTGGCTTCGGTTCCCGGATCACCGCCGAGACTGACCCGGCGTTGAAGCGTCGCCTGGGCGGTCTTGCCTATGCCCTGACCGGCATCGCCCGGATCAAGGATCTGTCGGCGAGCGAGGGCATGTTCCGCGCCGAGGGCTTCGAATGGGCAGGCCCGTTCACCGCCCTGGCGATCGGCAACGGGCGACAGGCCGGCGGCGGCATTCAGCTTTGCCCGGACGCAAAGCTCGACGACGGCCTGCTCGACCTGACGATCCTGCCCTATCTCGCGCCGCGGGATCAGCCCGAGATACTGGGCCGTCTGCTGCGCGATGGCGCGGCGGGCGTGCTGGGTTTGCTGAAGACCGCGCGGAGCGCCTGGATCGAATATGAATCGTCCGAGGAACTGCACGTCAACCTGGACGGCGAGCCGATCCGCACCCGGCGGTTCCGGGTGGAATGTCGCCCGGGCGCCATCGCGGTGCACGCCGGCGCGACGCCGCTGATCGGGTGATACCCGCTTAGCGGCGCAGATCGGCCATCGGCGGCCGCCAGTCGCGCATGTCGGGGACGTCGCTGACCTTCCACGGCACGCCCCGGCGCGTCAGGAACAGCCGCTCCATCTCCGCCCGGGTAAAGGGCCGCGAGCCGAGCCGCCCGAACACCGCGATCTGCCCGCCGGTCTCGTCCACGGCGCGGTCGCGGTCGAGGCCCTTCGACAGGGCCAGGGCGGGCGAGGGCGTCTTCGCCCAGGCGATCAGCTCGGGCATCGGCGCCGGCGAGAAGCCGTAGAAATTCGGCTGGGTCGCGGGGGAGGTGAGCTGCAGCACCTTCAGCCCGTTCCGCCCGTCGGCGACATAGGCGAACAGCGAGGCGTTGGTGCTCCCGACGATCACGTCCTGCGCATCGTTGAGCCGGCCGCCGAGCGTCACTTTCCGATAGATCAGCGGGCGGGTGGGGTTGGTCACATTGGCGATCACCAGCCCGTCGGCGCCCGCTGCGACATAGGCATAGGTCCGCGCGACATAGAGCCGGCGCGCATCCGCCAGCGGGATCGTGCCGGCGGGCACCGGGACCGGATCGAGCAGCCTGGTCACGTCGAACAGCTTCACGCCATCGGCGTCGGTCACCCAGAGGTAGCGGAACTGGATCGCACTTGCCCGCGCATCCCGGAGCGGCCGGGCGGCGGCGAGGCGCGGATGGAGCGGATCGGCGAGATCGACCACCACCAGCCCCGCATCGGCCGTGATATAGGCGACTGGTCCGGCCAGGACGATGTGCCGCGCGCCCTTCAGCACGCCGCCCTCGTTCCAGGTTATCGCGCGCCTCAGGAAATTGTTGCGGAACTCGCCATCCGCCATGGTCTCGATATTGACGAGGATCAGCCCCTCGACCGCATCGGTCACGGCGGCATAGCTGTAGATCGGCAGGAAGGCCTGCTCCTGGTTCATGTCCCGCATCGTCGGCGTATTGCGCAGCGGGTTGATCGGCTGGTCGGTCGGCAAGGCCATGCAGGTCGCGTTCCTCGACGGAACATGCGCATTCTGGCCGAGTTTCGAGAAGGGCGCCGAGACGATTCGCTCCGAAAAGCCCTTGTTGGCGATCGCGGCGACGTCATAGGCGCGGAAGCCGCCGCGCCCTTCCGCCACATACATATATTCGCCGCGGAGCTGCAGGCAGCCGACCTTGTCGGTCGTGCCCTGGACGACATTGCGGAATTCCTCGCGCGGATGCGTCTCGCCGGACAGCTTCCGGTCGAAGGTCTTGCCGCGCACCCAGTTCTTCAGCTCGCGGCCGTTCCGTTCGACATGTATCCGCCAGTAATCGGGATAGGCATAGCGCTGGAGATAGGAGCCGATCACCGCCTGTGGCTCGTCCCATTCGGTCACGCGCACCGCCTCGAATCCGCTGCCGAGGCCGGTCCAGGCGTTCAGCCCGACGAAATTCACGGAGTTGGTGCCGAGCAGCAGGAGCTGCGCCATGATCGCGTTGTTGTCGTCCTTGGCGGACAGGTGGCAATCGCTGCAGGTCTTGGTCTCGGTCGTGCGCACCGTATGCGGGAAATGCGGGGCGAAGGCCTGGCTGGAAAAGCCGATCGCGCTGATCGGCGGCTGCTGGATATAGATCCGCTCGCGATTGGCGTTGGTGGAGGACAATACCAGCGCGGAGCTGCTTCGGACGGGCGTCACGACATTGCCCTTGGTCGTCATGCCCCGGCCGAGCTGGAACATGTCGTCGCGCGCGACCTGCGGGTTGTAGGTCGCGAAGTTGCGCGTCTCCTCGCCCTTGAAGTGGTGCGTGCTGGTCTTCCAGTTCGCCTCGATCGGCAGATGGCAGCCGCCACAGCTCGTCGTCCAGCTGAGGTGGCAGGTATAGCACGTCATGCTGTCGTCGCCATGCGCGCGATCCGCGGCGGGGACGCCGGGCCCGAACGAGAATGTCCCGTCCTCCGCGCCATGCCGGCTCATCAGCTTGGCCCGTGCCGCCTTGGCGTTGAAATGCGCGTTGGCGGGATCGACGCTGTCCTTGACCAGGCGAACCTCCCAGCTGAGCGTCGGATCGACGATCGAGCGCTGGATCAGCGTGCGCGGGCCAAGCGGTTTGCCGACCCATTCGAAACGGCGCTGGCCATCGGGATTGCGCAGGATTTCCAGGTCATTGCCCTGTGGTCTTGCCGCCGGGCCGGAAGTGCGCAGCGTCGGATAGGCATCGACGGTCCCGTGGCAATCCTTGCACCCGATCTCGACTGCATTGGCGACTTCGCCATAGATCAGGCCGTTGCCATGGCTGTCCTGCGCAAAATGGCAATCCGCGCACTGCATGCCCTTCTCGGCATGGATGTCCATCAGATGGACTGCCTTGCCCGGGTTGATGCCGGGCGGGACGAAGGGCGGCTCGCCCGTGCGCCGCCATTTCTCGGGATCGTCGGGCCGGACGATCCCGCCCTCGGCATCGAGCAGGTTGCCCGCGCGGTCGCGCTTGAACACCCCGCGGAAATTCCAGCCATGGCCGTGATAGTCGGCGAACTGGGTGTCCTTCAGCTGCGGGTTGAGATCATACACGTTGCGCAGGAAATCGGGATCGCTCCAGTTGCCGCGCGGCGCCGCGCCTTCCGGGTTATGCTCGTTCGCGGCGCGCACTTCGGCGGCGGTCGGATATTTCTGCTCTTTCGGCCACATCGCGGGCGCGTCGGATTCATAGTCCCACATCGTGTAGCCCAGGTAGGAATTCAGGAAGATGTTGGGCTGGTGCATGTGGCAGCTCATGCACTGCGCGGTCGGGATGGCGCGGGTGAAGGCATGGCGCAGCGGATGGCCGCTGTCCGGCTGCACCAGCCCGCCATGCATGCTGGTCTTCGCCGCGATGGTCGGATCGACCGTAACCGACTGTCCGTCGCGGCCGTCCCGGGCATAGATCAGGCTGTGCCGCGGCTCGCGGTCGTTGGCATAGATCACATGGCAGCCGGTGCAGCCCGATCCGCGATAGTCGCCGGGCTGCTCGTTGGTTCCCATGAACCACATCAGCGGATCGTTGAGCCGCGTCTTGTGGATGTTGAGGACCGGGATCGCCACGCGCAGGCCGGTGGCGAGGCCGCGATTGGATTGCTTGAGGTCGGGCCGCCCCGGCTCCTCGAGCCGCTGGATCGATCCGCTCGGGTTGGGCAGGCCGACTTCGGCGAACTGCGTGCCGATGGTGCGTCCGCCGCGCTCGAACACGCGGAAGATGTCGCCGGGGGGTGTCACCTGCCAGGTCGGCAGCGGGTAGAGCGCGGCCAGCGCGCCGCGCTTCGCCTGCGGTGCCGTCACGGTGCCTGGCGGCGATCCCGGCGAGACGATCTTCGCCGGCTCGCCCCGGGTCGTATAGGCCTCGCCGAGCAGGTAATTCTTGTAGGGGATGATCCCGTTATTATAGGCCGCGCCGCCGAAGAGCATTGCACCCGAGGCCATGATCGATCGCTCCGCCGCCTCGATCACCTCGAGATGGCAGGCGCCGCAGGACTGGCGCACCACCCGGTAATCGCCCGGGTTCACGAAGCGGATATAGTCCGGCGCCTCCTTGTTGAGCAGGGTGTAGCTCTGCCTGGGATTGGCTGAATCGGGATAATGCCAGGCGCGGGGATAGCGCGGCAGCACATGCGCCTTCTCCCGCGCAGCCACATAGGCGGGATCCTGAAAGCCGAGTGCCGGATCGCCCCGCACCGTCGGGTCGCCGCCATGGCAGTCGACACAACCGAGCAGTACCGCCGGGCTCGCATGCATCGAGGGTTCGTCGCTGCGCGTGTGGCACGAGGTGCAGCCGTCGGACTTGGCGGAGACCTGCTCCGCGGTCTGGCTCATCGGCGCGGCGAGCATCGGCGGGTAGAAGCGTGCGACCGGCTTCTCCTCGTCGCTTGCGCGCAGCATCGCGGCCGGCACGAGCGCCAGCAGGACGGGGACAAGGAGGGGGGCGAGCCGGCGCATCAATAGCTCAGGATCACATTGGCGAGGATCGAGTAATAGCGCCGGTCCCGGCTTCGATTGGCGAACAGGTCGCGAAAGCCGCTGCCAGGTGCCAGCACCGCCGCGGACAGCCGTGCCACGATGTTCTGCGTCGCCTTGGGGCGCCAGATCGCCGCGGCGGACAGGTCCCAGCCGATATTCCGCGGGATGCTGCCCTCGTTGCGCAGCGTTTCCAGCACGATGGTGTCGGCGAACCACAGATGGTTGATGTTGGTCGACAGCCTTGTCGTCGGGGTAATGTCGAAATCGCCGCCCACGCCGATCAGCGCGGTGCCGGGATTGTTGAAGTTGGACTGGCCTTCGTCCTTGGAGGAGCGCAGCGCGTTGAGGATGCCGTTGCGCCCGTTGATCGCCACCGCGCGCCCGCCACCCGCGAACGGGATCGACTGGCGGATCCAGTAGCTGGTGTCGGCGCCGGCGAAGACCGGGTTTTCGAGGATCGCGTCGAACCCCGTTTCAGTGTCGTCATACGGATGCCGGTCGCCGCTCGCGTAGAGGCCGGAGAGGCGGAAGCGCATCCAGTCCCGGTCATAGCTGAGTTCCGCCGCCCCGAACCAGGCCCTGATCTGCGCCGGCCTGCCGGTGAAGAAGCTGTTCCGGTCTTCCCCCAGCGCGGCATAGGCGGATGCCGTCAGGTTGAGCCGCCCGATATGTCCATCGGCATTGTAGCCGAGATAGACGACGTCATAGTTTCGCCCGCGCACGTCGCCGAGCAGGGCGGGGCGAACGGGAAAGCCGTTGTCGTCCACCTTGGCCCGGCTTCCCTCGCGGTTGCGGTTGTAGACTGCGGTGATCTGGCTGGTGAATCCCGGGATCAGGAAGTCCTGGCGATAGGCGTTGGCCACGAGCACCCAGTCGTCGCGCGGCCGCTGCACCACGCTGTTCAGCCCTGAATTGGTATCCTTCTCCAGGCGCCAGAAAGCGGCGAGGTTGAACTGGAAGCGATTGTCGTCGCGATTGCCGAAGAAGCGAATTCCAAGCTGCTGGTCGTTGAACAGAAACCCCCGGAAGTCACTCTGAAACGGCTGTATTCCAACGCGAATAGATTCGAAGTCGTAGCGGTCGGAGCTGTTGCGCAGGTGATAGTCGACGAACAGCTCCTGCACGCCGAGGAAGCTGTCGGTGCGATGGCCCGGGGCGCTCGGCCTGACCGAGAGCACGCGACGTTCCGGCACATTGGCATAGTTGACGTTGAGCGCCAGCGCGACGCGGTACTCGATCTCGGGCGGCTTGAATGCAGTCGATCCCTTGAACAGCGACGCGCCGACGATGAAGGTCTGCGAGAAGACATAGCTCGCATCCTCGCCGAATATGTCGAGGCTCTGCGGCCGCTCGGTCGTCTGCACGCCGACCGGAATCGGAAAGGTGCGCGGCTCCAGCACGGTATCGCTGACTGCGCTCGCCGCGAAGAACCAGTCGTCACCATGGATCGGCAGCCAGGGGACCTTGGCACGGTTGATCGGGCGGTCGCCCTTCAGCGTGTTCTGGTGATAGGGGTCGAGCCACTTCTCCTTCACCAGTCCGAGCGACTCGATCAGTCGCCAGCGATCGGGAACGGGGATCTGGTCGGTCGGAAAGGCCTCGGGCGGCGGCGGGCGGACGGCGCCGATATTGTTCTGGGTGACTGGTTCGGGGAGCTCGTGATTGAAGCCCGGGCGGCGGCGGCCCTCGATATTCTCGACCGGGGTTTGCTCTTCCTTGCGTGGCGGCTGCGGCTCGGCCGGGGCCTGGGACTGCGGCGCCGGGGCAGGCGCAGTGGCGGCGACCTGGCCGACCGCGCTCGCCAGCAGAAACAAGGGAGAGAGAAGGGGGCTCATCGCCGCACCCCTTTGTCTTCCCCGGCGAAGGAGCGCCGATGGCGCACGGTCCTAGAGCCCCGCACAGACATTCTGCGTCGCCGTGTCGAGGAACGGTGCGAACGGGCAGTTGATATAGCGCAGCCGCACCTGGGCATCCCCCAGATCGACCACGATCTGGTCGGCGCGCATCGCGACCGGCGCGTTGCCGATTCCGCCGACGCGCAGCCCGCCATTGCTGAGCCCCAGGAAGCTGATCATGTCGTCCTGGTCGATGCCGTCCCCCGATACGCCGATCGCGCCGACCAGCACGGTCCCGCGATAGATCGGCACCGATCCGGGGAAGATCTGGATGCCGTTCTGCAACCGGTTCTGCCCGGCCGCCGCGTCCGGAATGAAGGTGCAGCGTTGCGGCGTGTCCGTTCCGCTAGCGCCCGCCACGAAGGCCAGATGCTGGCCGAGGTTGGGGAGCACCAGCGCTGATTGCAGCCCGGTCGAGAAGGGGTTGAACTGCGCGATCGGCCGCGAGAACGGCCCATTGGGCCGGCCGATTTCGCCGTCCGGGAAATAGGGGCGCGAGAGGTTCCCGCCCGAGCGATCGGCAAAGGCGACCGTGCCGTTCAGGGCGTTCGGATCGTGAAGGAAGGTTCGCGCCGCCGGCACGAAGCCGCGCACATCGGCGCTGGGATCGCCGAGCAGTTGCGTGCCGGCATGCGGGCTGGAGAAAAAGGCGGCGGTCCGCGCCTTTTGCAACGATACGTCGGTGCCGAATATCGGCGCGTCGGGCGAGCGCACCAGCCCGAGCACCGCGCCGCGCGTATCGACCAGGGAGATGCTTACCTGCGCGCGGCTGTCGAGCGGCTGGCGAATTTGCGCGCGGGCGCGGGTCATCACCTGGAACGCCTCTTCCAGCACCGCGCGCACTTCGGCGGCGCTGAGCGGCTGCGCGATGTCGCTGCCGTCGGTGCCGGCGCGGATCGGGAAGCGGTCGGTGCCCGAGCCGTCGGTGAGCACAAAGGCATCGCGGTTGGAGAATTCGGCGGCGGTCGCGGGGCGGACTCCGGATGCCTCGCTGCCATAGGCGGTTCCGGCCAGGATGGCCGGTGTCGGAACGCCGAAATAGCCGCGCACCGTGACGAGCGCGCCCAGGGCGGGGTTGGTCGCGGCATAGCTGGGGGTGCCGGTGGCGATCAGCCCGGCATAGCTCATGTCGGTGAAGCGGAGCTGGGTGCCGTCGACATAGATATGGTCGGCCCGGATCTCGACCGGCGCCTCGAAACCGATCGTGCCGGCCAGCGCGATCGCTTCTTCGGGATCATTGTCGGTGTCGAGGATATTGGGATCGAAGCCGTACACGCCATCGGCCATCACGCCGATGCCGCCGACCACGACACCATTCTTGTACAGCGGGAATCCGCCCGGGTCCGCCGCGAGGCCGAGCGGCGAGCGCTTCGGCCCGATCAGCGCCATGCCGCCACTCGCGCCATAGCGTGCGGCGAGGTCGGAGCAGGGCAACTGGCTGAACTGCACCCCGAACAGGGGCCCGCTTTCCAACCCCGCGGTCGAGGGCGCCGGCGGGAAATGCGGCTGGACGATCTGGCTTGCGGTACGGGTCGAGAAGGCATTGCCGCTGCTCGACAGATAGGCGCCCGTCACTGCCTTGGCGAGCGCACCGGCCTCGGCCGGGATGGTCAGGTTCTGCGCGTCGATATTGCTGCCGTTCGGCGCGGCGCTGGTCGTCGCGGTCGCGGCCGCGCCGGTCATGCGGAAGACGGCGAGGACATTGCCGACGCGGTCGACCACCGCGATCACGGCAGGCAGGTGCCGCGCACTCGCCTCGGCGGCGGCCCGCGCGATGACGGTCTGGACGTCGCCCACGCTGAGCGCCTCGGCGGCCGGAACGGCGTAGGAGGTGCTCGGGGCAGGGGCGGGCGTCGGGGTCGGGGTGCTCGCGCCCGAACCGCCCCCGCCGCTGCACGCCGAAAGGACCAGCGCGGTGCCCGCCAACGGGCCGGTGAACTGCCGCGGTTTCATCGCAGCGCCCGGATGCTGCGCACCGCCTCGCCCAGCGCCGCACGGAAGTCGGCGGGGCGATAGCCGTTCGGATCTTTCACGGCGGCATAGGCGCGGTTGATATTGGCGCGGATGCCGGCTGCGGCGCCGACCGTGACTCGCTTCTCCCTGACCAGCGCGTTGAGCAGCGTGTCGATCGCCATCACGCCCTGGACCGATCCCTCATAATCGGTGAAGCGCGGCGCCAGTGCCGGCCCGGCAATGGCGTCGACCATCGCAAAGGCGGTGTCGCCGTTGCCGCGCACCCCGGAAAGTGCCGAGGCGAGCGAGGCAGCAGTACCGGCGAGGCGTGCCCCCGCGGCGACCGCCGTGCCGCGATCCTTCGCCAGCGCGGCGTGAAAGGCCCGGCTGTCGCCGTCCAGCCGCGCGGCCATGCCCGGCGCCGCGATCTTCGCGGCGGCGGCGAGAAGGATCATGTTCTCGTCGTTGAACGGCGGCATGCCCGCCGGGATCGGCCGGCCGGGATTGGCTTCCCAGGTCCTGGTCCTCTCGTCCGCGTCATAGATGCGGCGGTGGCAGCTATGGCAGTCGAAGAAATAGAATTCGGGAAAGGCGCCCTCGGTGCCTTTTGGCGTATCGAAGAGCGTCAGCATGCGGTTGACCGCCATTGCCTGGCCAATGGCCCACATCCGCACCCCGTCGGTCCGGCCCTTGCGCTGGAGATAATCGGCATCCTCGTCATGATGCTGTTGCAGGGTCGAGAACAGGTCGAGCTCGAACGAAAGGCGCGGATGGCCCGCGGCCATCATGCGGTGCGAGACGAATTGCCCGGGCTTGCTGCTGCCGAAATGGCAATCGAGGCACACTGCCGCGCGCGTCGCCGGCTGCTCGAGTGCCACCATGCCCCGCGCGACATTGGCCGCATGGCTTGCCCCGACCGCATAATGCGAGGCGATCCAGCCGGAGGCGGGGCCGTGGCAGGCCTCGCAGCCGACACCGTCCGCTGGCAGGAAGCGCCGTCCGGTGCCGCCGCCGGCCGGCGTCGCGTGGCAGCCGAGACAGGCAGGGGCGGCGGTCGGGTCGCCGAGGCCGAGCGTCGCGGCGATCTGCCGGGCGCGGGGATAGGCGAGGATTCTGAACGCCCGGCTATGCGCCCCGCCGGGCGTGGAGGCCTCCTGCCAGCGCATCAGTTCGTCCTGCCGGACGATCGGGCCATCGGCTTCCATGCGGCCATGACAGGTCGTGCCGGCACAACTCGCCACGCCTTCGAGCCCGCTCGACGGGCGCGCTGCCTGCCCCGCACGGGAAGGGGCGGGATTGGCCAGGAGCAGGATCAGGAGCGTGACGATAGTGGCGGCGCCCGTCACGAGCGCGCCGATCCGCAGTCCGGCGTTTTGGCCCCCGTTCGCCATGCAGCGCTCAGTCCCTTTGGCCGCCTGCGCTGTGCGCTTAGGCGGCGTCACTCGAAACGCGTGCAACCCGCCCGTACATCTGCCTCAAACGGCCCCCGCCGAACAGGGGCAAAACATGTCCGTCAGCGGGACGGAGGGCCAGCCTGGCGCCGCCGGATCACCAGATTCCGAATCTCGGTCATGTCCTCCATCGCAAAGCGGACGCCCTCGCGGCCGAGCCCCGAATCCTTGACGCCGCCATACGGCATATTGTCGACGCGGTAGCTCGGCACGTCGTTGATCACGACCCCGCCCACCTCGAGCCGGTCCCACGCGTCGAACATCTTGAACAGGTCGCGCGTGAAGATGCCCGCCTGGAGCCCGAACTTGCTGTCATTGACCTCCGCAAGAGCTTCGTCGAAGTCGTTGAACTTGCTAAGCAAAGCGACCGGCCCGAAGGCCTCTTCGCGATAGATCGCAGCGGCCCGGTCGACCTGCTCGAGCAAGGTCGCCTCCAGCATCGCGCCGTCGCGCCTGCCACCGCACAGCAGCGTCGCGCCACCGGTCACTGCCTGCTGTATCCAGCCGTCGAGGCGGCGCGCTTCGCTCTCCGAGATCATCGGGCCGATAAAGGTCGCGCGGTCCTTCGGATCGCCGGCCACTAGGGTCTTCGTCCTGGCCACCAGCATGTCCCGGAACCGGTCATAGACGGCCGCATGGATGATGATCCGCTGCACGCCGATGCAGCTCTGTCCCGACTGGTAGAAGGCGCCGAAAATGACCCGCTCGAGCGCATCGTCGAGATCGGCGTCCTGGTCGACGATCACCGCCGCGTTCCCGCCCAGTTCGAGCACGACCTTCTTCTTGCCCGCCCGGGCCTTCAGGTCCCAGCCGACGGCGGGGGATCCGGTAAAGCTCAGCAGCTTGAGCCGGTCGTCCTCGGTGAACAGGTCGGCCCCCTCGCGATGCGCCGGCAGGATCGAAAAGGCGCCCTCGGGCAGGTCGGTCTCGGCCAGCACCTCGCCGATGATGATCGCGCCGAGCGGGGTGCGGCTTGCCGGCTTCATCACGAAAGGGCACCCGACCGCCAGCGCGGGGGCGATCTTGTGCGCGGCGAGGTTCAGGGGGAAATTGAAGGGCGAGATGAATGAGCAGGGGCCGATCGGCACCCGCTTCCAGATGCCCTGATACCCTTTCGCCCGTGCGCTGATGTCGAGCGGCTGCACCTCGCCGGTCATCCGCACCGATTCCTCGGCGGCGATGCGGAAGGCATCGATCAGCCGGCCGACCTCGCCCTCGCTGTCCTTGATCGGCTTGCCCGCCTCGACGCACAGCGCATAGGCCAGTTCGTCGAAGCGCTCCTTGAACCGGTCGACGCAGTGCTGGAGCACCGCCTGGCGTTCGTACGACGCCATGCGGGCCATCGGCTCGGCCGCCCGGACGGCGCCCGCGATACCCGCGTCGATCGTCGCCGCATCGGCCTGTGCGACGCGGAACGCAACCGCGCTGTTGAACTTGTCGGTGACTTCGAGGTCGGTGTTAGGTTGGGCCGCCTTGTTATTGAGATAGAGCGGGTAAATGTCTTTCAAGCTGGTCATGGGGAAGCTCCAAAACGCCCTCTCCCCGCTTGCGGGGAAAGGGCGACAAGTCATAGTGCGGCGCTCAGTTCCTTGATCTCGTGGTTCAGGATCCGGTCGTTGTCGCGATAATCGACCGGGCAGTCGATCAGATGCACGCCCGGCGAAGCCAGGGTGCGGCGCAGCAGCTCGGGCAGGTGCGCCGCGCTTTCGACGCGATGGCCGAAGGCGCCATAGGCCTCGGCATATTTGACGAAATCGGGATTGCCATAGGTCAGCCCGAAATCGGCAAAGCCCATATTCGCCTGCTTCCACCGGATCATGCCGTAGCTGCCGTCGTTGAGGATCAGCACCGTGAGGTTGAGCTTCAGCCGGACGGCGGTCTCCATCTCCTGGCTGTTCATCATGAACCCGCCATCGCCGCAGATCGCCATCACCTTGCGTCCGGGATAGACCATTGCCGACGCCATGGCGGACGGCAGGCCGGCGCCCATCGTCGCCAGCGCATTGTCGAGCAGCACGGTATTCTGCTGGCGCGCCGGATAGTTGCGCGCGAACCAGATCTTGTAGACGCCATTGTCGAGCGCGATGATCCCGTCGCTCGGCATCGCCGCGCGCACCTCCCGCACGAGATTGGCCGGGAGGATCGGGAAGCGCTGGTCGGTCTCGAGCGAGGCGGTATGCGCGAGCTCGGCCGCGCGGGCCGCGTGCATCGCCGCGAACGACCAGCCCGCCGACGGAACGATGTCCTCCTTCATCTGCCAGATCGCGTTGGCGATATCGCCGATCACCTCGATCTGCGGAAAATAGACCGGGTCCACCTCGGCCGACCGGCTCGAGACATGGATCACGTCGTCGCCGCCCGGGCGCATGAAGAAGGGCGGCTTCTCGATGACGTCGTGACCGACATTGACGATCAGGTCGGCCGCCTCGATCGCGCGGTGCACGAAATCGCCCGCCGACAGCGCGGCGCAGCCCAGGAACTGGAGGTGGAGTTCGTCGATGACGCCCTTGCCGAGCTGAGTCGTGATGAAAGGAATGCCCGTTTTTTCAACGAACTGCAGCAGCATCCTGCCGGTCATCTTGCGGTTCGCGCCGGCGCCGATCACGAGCAGCGGCGATCGGGCATGCTCGATGCGCCGTACCGCGGCCCTGACCGCCTTCGGCTCGGCGGAGGGGCGGCGGCACAGGCTGGCCTTGATCGGCAGGCTGTCGGTCTGTTCCTCGGCGACGTCCTCGGGGAATTCCAGATGGGTCGCACCCGGCTTCTCCTCCTCGGCGAGGCGGAAGGCTTCGCGCACACGGCTCGGGATATTGTCGGCGCTCGCGAGCTGATGGGTATATTTGGTGATCGGCCCCATCATCGCGACCACGTCGAGGATCTGGAAGCGGCCCTGCTTCGATTTCTTGATCGGCTTCTGGCCGGTGATCATCAGGATCGGCATCCCGCCCAGCGTCGCATAGGCAGCGGCGGTGACGAGATTGGTCGCGCCCGGGCCCAGCGTCGCCAGGCACACGCCGGTCTTGCCGGTGTGGCGGCCATAGGTGGCCGCCATGAAGCCCGCTCCCTGTTCGTGCCGCGTCAGGATCAGCGTGATCGAGGAGCGCGACAGGCTGTCGAGAAAGTCGAGATTCTCCTCGCCGGGCACGCCGAACACATAGGCGACGCCCTCCTGTTCGAGGCATTTGACGAAGATGTCGGAGGCCTTCATCGCTTGCTGCTCCCGCATGCGCCGGGGCATCGTCGTGCCAGGGCGACGCACCGACAAGAACGACCGCCCTGAAGTCGACTCTCGCGGACGACTTGCCGCTGCGAAATAGTGTATTCTCCCGCCAATAGAAAGCCGCGACTCGAAGTGGCAGGTCGCACCGGACCGGGCCTTCGCCCGGCATGATGGGGAGGACCGAAATGGCGTTGACCGACCATGTCGATTTATCGACATTCATGGAGGGCGTGCGGAAACGCAATCCGGGGCAGTCCGAATTTATTCAGGCCGTGCAGGAAGTCGCGCAGGATATTTACGAGTTCATCGGGGACAAGGAGGAATATCATCACTACCAGATCCTCCGCCGCATCGCGGAGCCCGACCGGATCGTCTCGTTCCGCGTCTGCTGGGAAGACGACAACCACAATATTCGCGTCCAGCGCGGCTGGCGCGTTCAGAACAACAATTCGATCGGGCCGTACAAGGGCGGCATCCGCTTCCACCCCTCGGTCACCGAGAGCGTGCTCAAGTTTCTCGCGTTCGAGCAGACCTTCAAGAACGCCCTGACCGGGCTGCCGATGGGCGGCGGCAAGGGCGGGGCGAACTTCAACCCCAAGGGCAAGAGCGATCACGAGGTGATGCGCTTCTGCCAGAGCTTCATGACCGAGCTCTACCGCCATGTCGGCGCGGATGTGGACGTGCCGGCCGGCGACATCGGCGTGGGCGGGCGCGAGATCGGCTATATGTTCGGCCAGTACAAGCGGATCACCAACCAGTTCACCGGCGTGCTGACCGGCAAGGGGCTCGAATATGGGGGCTCGCTGATCCGCACCGAGGCGACCGGCTATGGCGCGGTCTATTTCCTCCAGAACATGCTGAAGACGCGCGGCACCGATCTCGAAGGCAGGACGGCGGTGATTTCGGGCTCGGGCAATGTCGCGACGCACGCGGCGGAAAAGATCACCCAACTCGGCGGCAAGGTGCTGACTCTCTCGGACAGCGAGGGCTTCATCCACGATCCCGACGGAATCGACCAGGAGAAGATCGACTGGGTGAAGGCGCACAAGACCAGGCGGCGCGGCCGGATTTCGGATTATGCGAAGGAGTTCACCGGCGCCAGTTTCAATGGCGGCATGACGCCATGGGGCGTGCCGTGCGACGTCGCGCTGCCCTGCGCGACTCAGAACGAGCTGCTCGGCATGGACGCGCGCGCGCTGGTCTCGGGCGGCTGCATCGCTGTCGCCGAGGGCGCGAACATGCCGACCAACCTGGAAGGCGTGCATGTCTTCAAGGAGGCGAGGATCCTGTTCGCCCCGGGCAAGGCGGCGAATGCCGGCGGGGTCGCCGTGTCGGGCCTCGAGATGAGCCAGAACAGCGAGCGCCGCGCCTGGAAGGAGGCGGAACTGCAGCAGCTGCTGCTCGATATCATGGCCGGGATCCATGATCGCTGCGTCGCCTATGGCCGCACGCCCGACGGCTATGTCGATTACGTGAAGGGCGCGAATATCGCCGGCTTCAAGAAAGTCGCCGATGCGATGCTGGCGTTCGGGGTGGTGTAGGAGGCACTCGGCGGCGATCCTGCGTCACGCTGCCACAAGGCATCGGAAGGAGAGTCGCCGCCGATGAGTGGAGGCCCGACCGGGAATCGAACCCGGGTGCAAGGATTTGCAGTCCTCTGCGTCACCACTCCGCCATCGGGCCGAGGCGGGCGCAGATGCGAGGTTTCGATGGCGTTGTCAAACGCCGTTGTGCGCTCCGGTGCCCGGCAACGACCGGTTTTCCGCCGATCCGGCGATCAGCTCCCGGAATTCTTCGCGATGTCGTCGGCCGGGATGAGCCGCGTTCCGAAATCGTCCTTGATCATCCTGCGGCCGCAGCCGCGGCACACGCTTTCGCGGCGCCCATCCACGACTCGCGATCGACTGCTGGAGCGCACATGGTGCCCTTGCACGCAACGGAAGAGCTGCAATATGTTCATCTCGAGTCCCCATGCACTGAAGCTCGCGACCCCGGCGCATGCTGCATAGCACAATCGAGATGACATGCGGCTAACATATGCGTGAACTCGTCGTGTTATTCGAATAATTCGTCCCGGCCGGGTACGCCGGGAAAGGGGCCGCCGCCGCGGATAATAATGATGTGCCCTTCGCTTGGCGCGGCGGTACGCACACGATACAAGCCCCGAAGAAGCAACAAGTGTATTGCATGACTATAACAGTTATGCGACAGGGTGGTTTATGGAAATGACTGCGATCGACTCAGGGCGCTTCGAGACGATGCGCCACGCCATGGTAGCGAGCCAGCTGCGCACCAATTCGGTGAGCGACCCGCGGGTCGTCGCGGCGATGGCGCGCGTGCCGCGCGAGGCGTTCGTGCCGCCCGAGGTGCGCGCGATCTCCTATCGCGATACCGCCGTTCCGCTCGGGCGCGGACGATTCCAGAACGTTCCGATCGCCACCGGCCGGCTCCTCACCGAGGCGGCGCTGCAGCCGGACGACCGCGTGCTGCTGATCGGCGCGGCGGGCGGCTACACCGCGGCCGTCCTCGCCGAGCTCGTGTCGCAGGTCGTCGCGGTCGAGAGCGATCCGGCGCTGGCCGCCGAGGCGCGCACCGCGCTGGCCGGCCATGCCAATGTCACCCTGGTCGAAGGCCCGCTCGAAGCGGGCCACGAGGCCGGCGCGCCCTATGACGTGCTGGTGATCGACGGCGCCGTGGAGCATGTCCCCGAGGCGCTCGTCGCGCAGCTCGCCGCGGGCGGCCGTGCCGTGGCCGGGATCGCCGACCGCGGGATCACCCGGCTGACCGCGGGCCGCAAGTCGGGCGGCGGGTTCGGCCTGCTCGATTTCGCCGATATCGATTGCGTTTCGCTGCCGGGGTTCGCCCGGCCCAGGACGTTCACTTTCTGAAAGATGCCGCCCCTTATGCGACGGACCCAATTGCTTGCCGGTGTTGCGGTGATGCTGACGACCGCCACCCCGGCGGCCGCGGAGACGCTGCGCGAAGCGCTGGTCAAGGCCTATAACACCAATCCGACGCTTGCGGCCCAACGCGCCAATGTCCGCGCGACCGACGAGAATGTGCCGATCGCGAAGTCGGCGGCGCTGCCGTCGGTCAGCCTGACGGGCGGCTATACCGAGAATCTGGTCAGCGCCTCGAACAGCTTCGTGTCGCCCGATCGTCAGGCGACGGCCTCGTCGACACTCTCGGTGCCGATTTATGCCGGCGGCGGCACCAGGAATTCGATCCGCGCGGCCGAAACCCGCGTGGAAGCCGGGCGGTTCAGCCTGCGGGGCACCGAATCGGATCTCTTCACCGCCGTGGTCGGCGCCTATATGGACGTGATCCGCGACGAGGCGATCGTCTCGCTCAACGAACAGAATGTGAAGGTGCTCGACGTCAACCTCCAGGCGTCGAAGGACCGCTTCCAGGTGGGCGACCTGACCCGGACCGATGTCGCCCAGTCCGACGCCCGCCTCGCGGTGGCGCGCAGCCAGCTCCAGTCGGCCCAGGCGCGGCTCATTTCCAGCCGCGAAAGCTATATCCGTCTGGTCGGCAGCGCGCCCGGAACCCTCGAAGTGCCGCCGGCGCTGCCCAATCTCCCCGCCGATCCGGACAATGCGGTCGCGGTCGCGATCGACAACAACCCCGCCTTGCTCGCCGCGCAGAAGAACCGCGATGCCAGCGGCTTCGATATCGGCGTCGCGCGCTCGAACCGGCTGCCGAAGCTCAGCGTGAATATCGGCGGCAACTATTATAATTATCTCGGGTCGCTCGGCTCCGGAACAGGCGTTGCGGTCGGCCAGACGGGCACCTCGGCGACCGCCGGGCTGGGGTTGACGGTGCCGCTGTTCCAGGGCGGCCGGCCGGCGGCCCAGATCCGCCAGGCGCAGGAGCGCCGCGCTCAGGCGGCCGAGCAGGTCACCGAAACCGAGCGCAGCGTGATCGCGCAGGCACGCTCGGCCTATGCGGTATGGAAATCCTCGCTCGAGGTGATCGCCTCGTCCGAGGTCGCGGTGAACGCCAACAAGCTCTCGCTCGAGGGCGTCCGCGCCGAGAACAGCGTGGGTAACCGCACGATTCTGGATATCCTGAACGCCGAGCAGGAACTGCTGAACTCGCAGGTCACGCTGGTGACGGCACGGCGTGACGCCTATGTCGCCGGCTTCGCGCTGCTCGCGGCGATGGGCGCGGCCGAGGCGAAGGATCTCGGGCTTGACGGCGGGCCGCTCTACGATCCGGTCGCGAACTACAAGCGCGTGCGCGGCAAGATCTGGGACTATGGATCGCAGCCCGATCCGGTCGAGACCGGCACCAGCACCGCCAGGACGCCGGCGCAGGGCTCGGTGGTGACGCGGCCGCTCGATCCGATCCTCGACGCGCCCCCCGTAGAACCCGCAGTTGACACAGGGGCCGCGAATCCCGCAGGTGGCGTCAAGAAGTAAGGACTGCTGACGAGCGGTCCATGGCTGACGGGGTCGTTCGATGGGGGATATCAGCGCCGAGCCTTCGATGGAGGAGATACTTTCCTCCATCAAGCGCATCATTGCCGAGGAGGGGGAAAGTGCGACCGCCAGCCGCGCCAAGCGCGCCGGTCGCCCGATCACCCCACGCTCCGAGCCCGGCGCCTTCGGTCATGACGAAATCCTCGAGCTGAGCGATCCGATGCACGATCCGGTGCGGCCGGCGGCGGAATATCTGGCACCGCCCGTAGCGGCACCATCACCGGCACCCGCCGCGGCTGCGCCCGCACCGCCTGCTGCCGCTCCGGCCGCGCCGCCCGCCGATCCGATCCTGTCGCCGCGCGCGGCCGAGGCCAGCCGCGGCGCGCTCGATGCCTTGTCGCGGATGGTCGTCAGGCCCGAGATTGCCGGGAGCGATACGCTCGAGGGCATGGTACGCGAAATGCTCCGTCCGATGTTGCGCGAGTGGCTCGATACGAACCTGCCGGCGATGGTGGAAACGCTGGTCTCGCGCGAAATCGCCCGGATCACCGGCTCGCGCTGAAATCGCCGGGCCGGTTCGCCCGGCGGCCCGTGTGATCGGGTCGGGATCAAGGTCGCCATAGAGTCGCCCGATTGCCCGCGGCGCGCCCATCTGCTCTACCTGCGGGCATGAAAAATCTCCTTTCCGCGAGCGTCTTCGCGCTCATCGCCGCCGCTGCCCCCGCGGGCGCCCGTCAGCTCACCATCGACGACGTGACGATGCTCTCGCGCGTTTCGGCGCCCGATGTCTCCCGGGATGGCCACTGGCTCGTCTACCAGCAGCGCGAGACTGATCTCTCGATCGACGGCGGCCGTTTCGATCTGTGGCGGCTCGATCTCTCCAGGAAGGGCGCGACCCCCGAAAAGCTGGTGGCCGAGGCCGATGTCAACGAAACCGCGCCGCTATTCTCGCCGGATGGGACCATTGTCTATTTCCAGTCCGACAAGGGCGGCGACGACGCCGTCTGGTCGGTGCCCATCGCCGGCGGCACGCCGAAGCGGCTGACCGATTTCAAGGGCGGCATGGGCGGTTTCAGGGTGGCACCGACCGGGGACAAGCTGCTGGTCTTCGCCGATCGCCGGCCCGGCGCGCCGAGTCTCGAGCCGGCAATGGTGAAGAAGGATGCGAACGCCGGCAATGCCCGCACCTACGACCAGATGTTCGTCCGGCATTGGGCGAGCTGGGCGGATGGCACGCGGTCACAGATCTTCGTCCTGCCGCTGACGCCCGAGGGTGCGCCGGGCAACGGGATCGCGATCGAGGGCGGGCTGGTCGGCGATTCGCCGTCCAAGCCGTTCGGCGGGGCCGAGGAAGTCTCGTGGAGTCCGGACGGCAAGACCGTCTATTTCGCGCTCCGCGAGGCGGGGCGGATCGAGCCGCTGTCGGTCAATCTCGATATCTTCGCCGCACCGGCGGACGGATCGTCACCGCCGGTCAATCTCACTGACGACAATGACGGCATGGATAATCTCCCGACCGTCTCGCCGGACGGAAAATCGCTCGCCTGGTTCCAGATGAAGCGCCCGGGCTACGAGGCGGACCGGCAGGTGCTGATGGTCCGCAATCTGGCGACGGGCAAGGTCACCGCGCTGACCCAGGGCTGGGACCGGTCGGTCGGCTCGATCGCCTGGGCGCCGGACAGCAGGAGCCTGATCGTCACGGCGGAAGACACGCAGGAAAATCCGGTCTGGTCGGTCGACGCCGCCAGCGGCAAGGTCACGCGCCTCACCCAGGCAGGCAACGTCTCGGCGGTGGTGCCGACTGCGCGGGGGATCGTCTTCGCGATGAACAGTCTCACCGCGCCGGATGATTTCTATCTGCTCTCCGGCCGGAAGACGGTGCGGCTGACGGCGGTCAACGCCGCGAAGCTCGCCGACATCGATATGCCGCAGGTCACCCGCTTCAGCTTTGCGGGCGCGAACAACGACACCGTCTGGGGCTATGCGGTGAAGCCCGCCGGGCTGGTCGCCGATGCGAAGGTGCCGGTCGCCTATATGGTCCATGGCGGCCCGCAGGGATCGAGCAACAACAGCTGGTCGTGGCGCTGGAACCCGGCGGTCTTCGCCGGCGCGGGCTATGGCCTGGTCGCGGTCGATTTCCACGGCTCCACCGGATACGGCCAGGGCTTCACGGATGCGATCCGCAACAATTGGGGCGGCTGGCCGCTCGAGGATCTGCAAAAGGGCCTGAAAGCGGCGACCGACAAGTTCACCTGGCTCGACGGCGGCAATGCCTGTGCGCTGGGCGCCTCCTATGGCGGCTATATGATGAACTGGATCGAGGGGCAGTGGCCCGATCGCTTCAAGTGCATCGTCCAGCATGATGGCGTGTTCGATGCCCGCGCCATGGCCTACGAGACTGAGGAACTATGGTTCGACGAATGGGAACATGGCGGCCATCCCTATTATGAGGATCCCGCCGCGTTCGAGAAATGGAACCCGGTCAACCATGTCGCTGCGTGGAAGACGCCGCAGCTCGTCATCACCAGCGAGGGCGATTATCGCATCCCCTATACCCAGGGCATCGCTGCCTTCACCGCGCTCCAGCGTCGCGACATTCCGTCGCGGCTAGTGGTGTTCCCGGGCGGCAGCCACTGGGTGCTGAAGCCGAAGGAAAGCCGCCAATGGTACCGCGAGGTGCTTGGCTGGATGGGGAAATGGACGGGGAAGCCCGCCGACTGATCCGCGCCTTCTTGCCGGAGAGTTCCGGCACCCACCGTCCACCAAGGTCCTTTGCCTTGCCGCGAGCCGGAGCTTCTGACGAGCCGGCAGGATCGCGGGACAGGCTGGGCGATCGCCCCGGTCAAAGGGGGCGCCGGCGCTCAATGGTCGCCGGCGCCCCGATCAGCCTCAGTCCCAGCGATAATGGTGGTGATGGTGGTGATGATGGTGGTGATGGTGGTGATGGTGGTGATGGTGGTGATGGTGATAAACGGGGCGGAAGACCCATCCATAGCCATCCCAGTAATAGCCATTCTCGTAATACCAGCGACGAGAGTGGTGATGGTGATGATGATGGTGGTGGTGGTGGTAATAGCGGTCACCGCCCCAATATTGGGCAGGTATCAGTCGCGCGTTGCTTCTTGCGGCCGCGTCGTCGGCGTTCAGGCGCTCGATCGCATTGGGCACCGGCTCCAGCAGATCGGCATAGCTGGCGGCCGGTGGTATTGGTTCGGCGGCGACGGGTGCGGCCGCGATGGCGCTTGCGGCGATCGCGGCAGCCGCGACGCTGGCAAGCATGGTAGTTTTACGCTTCATAACCTCCTCCAAAAACAACTGGCGGTGGGCGCGTCTCCGGCCAGTTGGAATCCGAAGGCGCAACGGGACACTATCCCGGCGAAGTTGCCGCCTCACTGAACGCATCGTGCATCCGGCGTTCAGCTGGGGTGAGGGCAATCAGGCTTCGCCCAAATCGCGCTTCTGTCGCGCGCGGGCGGCGCGGGCCATGTTGCGATAGGTGCCGTCGAACACCGTATTCGTCGAGGAGAGCCAGCGCGTGCCCTCGGCAAGTGCGTCGCGGCTTGCGGCCAGGCGGCGGGCGCGCATCTCGCGCTGCGCGGCGTCGTCCGCGTTCATCGGTTGCAGTTGCAGGTCGGGATCTGCCGGCAGCACGATGATGCTCATAAAGGCTTCGCCTTTGCGAAAGACGTGCGTCACGCCCGGCGGGGGAGCCTTGAAGATGCAGAAGAAGGTCATCGGCCACCAGTCCGATCGAATCAGCGCGGGAACCGCCAGCGGCGTGCTGTTGGTGGCATCGGTAAAATAGCGCGGATGCGGTTCGGTTCGGATCGCCCAGCCCGGGGGCGCTTCCAGGTCGAGCGAGAGCTGATAGGAATAATAGTCCGCACCGAACGCCCGGAACGGGGGCCACATCATCTCCGGCTCGGGGGGCTCGCCCCAATCCGCATCCAGCCGGACGCGGCCGTCGACCTGCGAGACACGCAGTTCGTCGTCGAAGGGGTAGAGAAGCTCGATCCCGTATCGCGCGCTCTCCGAAAAGGGGATGCAATGCCATGGCTGCTCATGGCTCCCGTCGACGCGCCCCTGCTTGTCGCCTGCCCAACCCGGCACGTCGATCCTGATCTGTCGGGGGGCGGGTCGATCGCCGTGCTGGCGAAAAGTGACGATGGGCATGCAGTCTTCTCCTTCTGCCGGTCGAAACATCGGCGGTGCGGCAAAGCTCCCCGCCGAACCGGTCCGATGATGTGGCGCACCAAAGATGAACCGGACTTTAGGCGGCAAATATTCGGCGCAGACCGAGTGTGCCCAGGGCGCGGACCGTCGGACATGTCCTTGGCGCGGCTGCCCGGCTCGTCACGGGCCGGAATAACCGATCCCTATGGGGTGGCCTTTCACGCCTCACCGCGGCTAAAGCCGCCCATCATGACCGAACTCCCGAAAACCTTCGATCCCGCCGAAATCGAATCCCGCTGGTACGCCCATTGGGAAGGCGAGGGCCTGTTCCACCCCGATCGCCCCGGTGCCGAGCCCTGGACGATCGTCAATCCGCCGCCCAACGTGACGGGCAACCTGCATATCGGCCATGCGCTCGACAACACTTTGCAGGATATCCTGGTCCGTCACGCCCGGCTCAAGGGCAAGGATGCCCTGTGGGTGGTCGGCACTGACCATGCCGGCATCGCCACCCAGATGGTGGTCGAGCGCAACATGGCGCTCCACCAGCAGAAGCGTACCGATTTCTCGCGCGAGGAATTCGTCGCCAAGGTCTGGGAATGGAAGGAAGAGAGCGGCGGCACGATTACGCAGCAGCTCCGCCGCCTCGGCTGCTCGATGGACTGGGCGAACGAGCGCTTCACCATGGACGCTGGCTTCAGCCAGGCCGTGCTGAAGGTGTTCGTCGATCTCCACAAGGAGGGCCTGCTCTATCGCGACAAGCGGCTGGTGAATTGGGATCCGGGCCTTGGCACCGCGATCTCGGATCTCGAGGTCGAGACGCGCGAGATCAATGGCCAGTTCTGGCACCTGCGCTATCCGCTCGAAGACGGCTCGGGTTTCATCTCGGTCGCCACGACGCGGCCCGAGACGATGCTGGCCGACATGGCGGTGGCCGTGAACCCGACCGACGAGCGCTACACCGCGCTGATCGGCAAACACGTCAAGCTGCCGATCACCGGCCGGCTGATCCCGATCGTCGCCGACGAGCATGCCGATCCCGAGCTCGGCTCGGGCGCGGTGAAGATCACCCCGGGGCATGACTTCAACGATTTCGAGGTCGGCAAGCGCGCCGGGTTCAGCCCGGCGACGATGCTCAACATGCTCGATGCCAGGGCTCAGGTTGCGCAGACGGCGGATGGCCTGATCCCGGACGATCTGATCGGCCTGTCGACCGCCGATGCCCGCAAGCGCGTCGTGGCGCTGCTGGACGAAGCCGGGCTGCTCGAACGCGTCGAGGACCGGGTGATCCAGACGCCGTTCGGCGATCGGTCGGGCGTGGTGATCGAACCATGGCTGACCGATCAATGGTATGTCGACGCCGCGACGCTGGCCAAGCCTGCGATCGAGGCGGTGAAGACCGGTGCGATCAGGATCGTCCCGAAAACCTGGGAGAAGACCTTCTTCAACTGGATGGAGAATATCCAGCCCTGGTGCGTGTCGCGCCAGCTCTGGTGGGGGCACCGCATCCCGGCCTGGTTCGCCGAGGACGGGCGGATCTTCGTCGCGATGGACGAGGCCGGCGCGCAGGCGCAGGCAGGCGAGGGCGTCGAGCTGCGCCAGGACAGCGACGTGCTCGATACCTGGTTCTCCTCGGCGCTCTGGCCCTTCGCCACGATGGGCTGGCCCGAGGACGGCGATCCGACGCTCCACGGCCGCTATCCGAACGACGTGCTGATCTCGGGCTTCGACATTCTGTTCTTCTGGGACGCCCGTATGATGATGCAGGGCATGCATTTCATGAAGGACGTGCCCTTCCGCACGCTCTACCTGCACGGCCTGGTCCGCGCGGCCGACGGCGCGAAGATGTCCAAGTCCAAGGGCAACACGGTCGATCCGCTCGGCCTGATCGACAAATATGGGGCGGACGCGCTGCGCTTCTTCATGGCGGCGATGGAAAGCCAGGGTCGCGACATCAAGATGGATGAAAAGCGCGTCGAGGGCTATCGTAACTTCGCGACCAAGCTCTGGAACGCCGCGCGTTTCTGCCAGTCCAACGGCATCGGCGCGAGCACGACGCTGGAAGCGCCCGAGGCGGTGCTGGCGGTGAATCGCTGGATCATCGCCGAGACGATCCAGACAGTGCAGGCGGTCGATCTCGCCCTGGCCGATTATCGCTTCGATGGCGCCGCGAACGCCGTCTATCAATTCGTCTGGAGCCGCTTCTGCGACTGGTATCTGGAACTGATCAAGCCGCTCCTCGGCAATGCCGAGGGGCCCGCGGCCGGTCCCGAGGCGGACGAGACCCGCAAGGTCGCTGGCTGGGTGCTCGATCAGATGCTGGTCCTGCTTCACCCGTTCATGCCGTTCATCACCGAGGAACTGTGGCACGCGCTCGGCGCGCGCGACCGTGACCTGATCGTGGCGACATGGCCGATGGCCGATGCGCGGTCGATCGATCCGGAGGCGAGCCGGGAAATCGACTGGCTGATCCGGCTGGTCAGCGACGTCCGGGCGGCACGGAACGAACTCAACGTGTCCCCCGGCGCGCGGATGCCGTTCCACGTCCGCGATGCCGATGCGGTGACGCTTGCGCGGCTGGACCGGCAGGGGCCGGCCCTGGCCCGCCTGGCGCGGATCGACCGGGTCGGGGGTGAGGCGCCGTCGGCGGGGGCGGTTCAGGTGGTGATCGACGAGGCGACCTTCGTCCTGCCGCTCGAGGGCGTGATCGATCTCGACGCCGAGCGCGCGCGCCTCGCCAAGGCGATCGCGGCGGCGGAGAAGGAACGGGATGCGCTTGCCGGCCGGCTGGGCAATGCCAGCTTCGTCGAACGGGCCAAGCCCGAGGCGGTCGAGAAGGCGCGGTCCGACCACGCCGAAAAGGCCGCCGAGGCCGAACGCCTGGCTGCGGCGCTGGCGCGGCTGGGTTAAACCTCTTCCCCTCCCCGCAAGCGAGGGGCTAGGGGAGGGGCGGAAAAGGTCGGGGTCGATCCCCGGCTTTTTCGTCCCGATCCGCGCGAGACGCTCGCTTCGCTCGCACCCACCCCCGACCCTCCCGTGCAGGGAGGGAGTGAGAGATGCGATGGCTACCCCACCAACTCGCCCCGTCCGGCGCGACCTGACGACCGGCCCGATCGGGACGACGCTGCTCGTCTTCGCCTTGCCGACGCTGGCGTCGAATATCCTGCAATCGCTCAACGGCTCGATCAACGCGATCTGGGTCGGGCGATTCCTCGGCGAAGACGCGCTGGCGGCGACCTCCAACGCCAATATCATCATGTTCCTGATGTTCGGCGCGGTGTTCGGCTTCGGCATGGCCGCGACGATCCTGGTCGGGCAGAGCTTCGGCCGGCACGATCTCGAAGGGGCGCGGCGGGCGTTCGGCTCGGCCATTGGTCTGGTCTTCGGCGCGGCGACGATCGTCGCGCTGCTCGGCTGGATGTTCACGCCTGCGATTCTCCACCTGCTCGCCACGCCGGGCGATGCCCTGCCGCTCGCGCAAACCTATCTGCGCGTCATCTTCATCGGCCTGCCCCCCTCGATGCTGCTCGTGCTGCTGATGATGGGGCTGCGCGGCGCGGGCGATTCGATGACACCGCTCTGGTTCGGCGGCCTTTCCTCGCTGCTCGATGCCGGGCTCAATCCGGTCTTCATTCTCGGGTTAGGCCCGATTCCGGCGATGGGCATCGGCGGGTCCGCGACAGCGACGCTGATCGCCAATTTCACCGCCTGCACCGCGCTGATCGCCTATATCTATGCGCGGGATCTGCCGCTGCGCCTGCGCCGCCAGGAATGGCGCTATCTCCTGCCCGAGCGCGCGCTGGTCCGCACGATCGTCGGCAAGGGGCTGCCGATCGGGGCCCAGATGCTCGTCATGTCGACGGCGGGATTGGCGATGATCGGCCTGGTCAATCGCGAAGGCGTGGTCACGGCGGCGGCTTACGGCGTCACGCAGCAGCTCTGGGCCTATGTCCAGATGCCGGCGATGGCGATCGGCGCGGCGGTCAGCGCGATGGCCGCGCAGAATATCGGCGCGGGGCGCTGGGATCGGGTCGGGCAGATCACCGCCTCGGGCATCCTCTACAACACGGTGCTCACCGGCGGCATGGTGATCGTGCTGCTGATCTTCGATCGCGAAGTGATGGCGCTCTTCCTTGGCGGGCACAGCGCTGCATTGCCGATCGCCCGGCATATCCAGCTGATCGCGACCTGGGGCTTCATCCTGTTCGGCATGACGATGGTGATGTTCGGCGTGGTGCGCGCCAATGGCGCGGTGCTGGGGCCGCTCGTGATCCTGTTCATCTCGATGTACCCGGTGCGGATCGGCTTCGCGACGGCGCTGAAGCCGGCGATCGGGGCCGACGCGTTGTGGTGGAGCTTCCCGCTCGGATCGATGACGACGCTGGTGCTGGCCGGCCTGTTCTATCGCTATGGCCGGTGGCGCAACGAAGTGCTGCTGGTGCCGCAGGACGAGCATGCCGCGATCGAGACGGCCCATAGCACGCCTGAACCCGCCGGGACGCTGAAGCCGGCGGGATGACTTTTCAAGTCATTGAAATATATCAATTAATGGAAGCAGGCTGCGGCATCGAAAATGTCAGCAAACCGCCTGACATTTTCGGCGCGCGTCGCTGCGCCGATCGCTGATTCAAGCGCGCATTGCCCGGGGATAGGGCGCTTTCGCAACCATGCCGGAAAACCCGTCCGCGCGGGCTTGCACGGGCGGGCGGGAGGGGTCAAAAGCCGCGCATGTCAGCTCAATATCCTGCGCTTCGCCTCCGTCGTACCCGCGCTTCGGCGTGGAGCCGGCGCATGCACGCCGAAACCGTGCTCACCCCCGCCGACCTGATCTGGCCGCTGTTCATCGCCGAAGGCGAGGGCGTGGAGGAGCCGATTGCGAGCCTCCCCGGCGTCTCGCGCTGGTCGGTCGACGGGATCGTGGCGCGGGCGAAGGAGGCGAGGGACCTGGGCATTCCGTGCGTCGCGCTGTTTCCCAACACGCCGGCACAGTTGCGCAGCGCCCGGGGCGAAGAGGCGCTTAACCCCGATAACCTCATGTGCCGCGCGATCCGTGCGCTCAAGGATGCCGTGCCCGAGGTCGGCGTGCTGACCGACGTCGCGCTCGATCCCTATACCGCGCATGGCCATGATGGCCTGCTCGACGAGGTCGGCTATGTCCTGAACGACAGCACTGCCGAAGTGCTGGTCGGCCAGGCGCTCAACCAGGCCGCGGCCGGGGCCGACATCATCGCCCCGAGCGACATGATGGACGGCCGGGTCGGCCTGATCCGCGAGGCGCTTGAAGGCGAGGGGCGGGTCAATGTCCAGATCATGGCCTATTCCGCCAAATATGCGAGCGGCTTCTATGGTCCGTTCCGCGACGCGGTCGGCTCGCGCGGCCTGCTCAAGGGCGACAAGAAGACCTACCAGATGGATTCGGCCAATGCCGAGGAAGCGCTGCGCGAGGTCGCGCTCGACCTGGCCGAGGGGGCGGACAGCGTCATGGTCAAGCCGGGCCTGCCCTATCTCGACATCATCCTGCGGGTGAAGAGCGAGTTCCAGGTGCCGGTGTTCGCCTATCAGGTGTCCGGCGAATATGCGATGATCGAGGCCGCGGTCGCTGCCGGGGCCGCGGAACGCGATCCGGTGGTGCTCGAGACGCTGATGGCGTTCAAGCGCGCGGGCTGCTCCGGGGTGCTCACCTATCATGCGGCGCATGCCGCACGGCTCCTGAACGCGTGATCGAGACGCAGCGCCTGATCCTGCGGCCGCCGACCGGGGCGGACCGGGCCGCGTTGCATGCGATGTGGGCCGATCCGGCGGTCATGGCGGATCTCGGCCCGGTCAAGTCTCCCGCCGAAAGCGACGCGACGATCGCGCGGCACGCCAGCTATGGTGCGCGGCACGGCTTTGGTTTCCACCTTGTCGAGCTACGCGAGGATCGCGCGGCGATCGGCTTTTGCGGCCTGAAGCCGGGCGCCGAGGGGACGCCGGTCGAAGGCGAGGTCGAGATCGGCTGGATGCTCGCGCGCCCGTGGTGGGGCAAGGGCTATGCCGGTGAGGCGGCCCGCGCCTGTCTCGCCTGGGGATGGGCCAAAACGGCGGCATCGCGCATCGTGGCAATCACCGCGGCCCGAAATCTGCGCAGCCAGGTGCTGATGGAGCGGCTCGGCATGGCGCGCCGGCCGGGCGACGACTTCATCCACCCGGCCTTCGCGGCCGACGATCCGTTGCGGCACAGCGTCGTCTTCGCGATCGAGCGGCCGGATGCCATCGCGTGATCGGCACCGAACGCCTGATCCTGCGGCCGTGGCGCGACGCTGATATCGAGCCGTTCCTGGCGATCTGCTCCGATCCGCGCGTCATGGCGACGATCGGGCCGCTGCAGACCCGCGACGAGATCCTCGCGGCGGTTGCCCGGCAGAACCGGTTGCAGGAGCGGCATGGCTATTGTTTCTGGGCGATCGAGCGCCGCGATGATGGTGCGATGATCGGCTTTTGCGGGCTCAAGCCCGGCGCGGAGGGTACCCCCATTCAGGACGAGATCGAGATTGGCTGGCGCCTGGGCTTTGCCGACTGGGGCAGGGGCTATGCCCGGGAGGCTGCAGCGGCGAGTCTCGGCTGGGCCTGGGGGCGGGGAAACATTCCCGGCGTCGCGGCCATCACCACGATCGGCAACCACCGAAGCTGGGGGCTGATGGAGCGGCTCGGCATGGTGCGCGCCGCGGGCGAGGACTTCGATCATCCCGCGGTGCCGGAGGGCAGTCCGCTCAAGCGCCACCTCGTCTATCGCATCGGCCGGCCCGCCTGATGGCGTCATTCGCCATGCCGGCGCGGTTTGCGCGGCCCCTGTTCGTCGCGGCGATCCTCGCCGGATCTTTCCTGCTGTTCCTCGTCCAGCCGATGGTGGCACGCATGGCGCTGCCGCGCCTCGGCGGCGCGCCGGCGGTGTGGAATTCGGCGATGCTGGTCTACCAGGCGCTGCTCCTCGGCGGCTATGCCTATGCCCATTGGCTCGGCCGGGTGACGCCGCGGCTCCAGGCGGCGATTCATCTCGCGGTGCTGCTGGTTGCCGCCCTGTGGCTGCCGATCGGCCTGATGGCGATGCAGCTTCCCGCCGATGCGCAGCCCGCGATCTGGGTGCCGTGGCTGCTCGGCGCCTCGATCGGGCCGCTGTTCTTCGCCATCTCGGCCCAGGCCCCGCTGCTGCAACGCTGGTTCAGCATCTCGAGCAAGGGGCAGGATCCCTATGCGCTTTATGCCGCCTCCAATTTCGGCAGCTTCGGCGGCCTGATCGCCTATCCACTGCTCGTCGAGCCCGGCCTCGCAGTGCACGGCCAGAGCGCGCTCTGGACCGCGGGCTATATCCTCGTCGTCATCCTCGTCGCGGTCTGCGCGATGACGCTGCCGAAGGAAAAGACGACGGTCGTCGCTACCCGGGTCGCGGCGAGCCCGCCCCCGAGCCTTGGACGCGTCGCGCACTGGGTGCTGCTTGCCTTCGTGCCCTCGGGCCTGATGCTGGCGACCTCGACCTATATCACCACTGACGTGGTCGCCATGCCGCTGCTCTGGGTGCTGCCGCTCGGCCTGTACCTGCTCAGCTTCACCATCGCCTTCGCCACCAGGCGCGGGCCGGCCGACCTGCTCACCAGGCTCGCCCCGATCGTCATCCTGCTGGTCGGCGGCATCCTGGTCGGCGGGCTGCAGGGCAAGCCCTATCTCAACGCCGTGCTCGCGCTGCTGCTGCTGTTCATGGCCTCGGTCGCGCTGCACACCACGATGTATCGCGTCCGGCCCGAGCCGGACCGGCTGACCGGCTTCTACCTCGCCATGTCGGTCGGCGGCGCGCTCGGCGGCGTCTTTGCCGCGCTGATCGCCCCGCTGGTGTTCGACTGGACCTATGAATATCCGCTGCTGGTCCTTGCAAGCGGCATCCTGGTCCCGCAAAGCTTTCTGATCCCCGAGATCGGCCTGCTGTGGAGCGGCAATGCGCAGCGCCGGCGGATCATCACCCTGGCTATCGCCCTTGTCATGGCGCTGCTGGTTCTCGCGGTGCTCAACGGTGCCGGCGCCGGCATGGACGATCCCCGGGCGCTGCAGGGCATCGTCTTCGTGATCATGGTTGCGGTCGGCGTGATCGCGATCGGCGCGCGCACCGCGTTCGTCATCGCCTTGGCCGGCGCGCTGATCGTGTTCGGCGGCTACCGTTCGATCAGGTTGTCGCTCGAGCCCGGCGCGCGCACCCGCAGCTATTTCGGCGTCTACACGGTCAACGGCGACGCGGAGCTGCGCACGCTGCAGCATGGCACGACCATCCACGGCACCCAGCTGCTCGGCAGCGTGGCGCGCGAGCGCACGCCGACGGCCTATTATGTCGGCGGCGCCGGCGTCGGGCAGGCGATGCAGGCAGCGCCCGCGCTGTTCGGCGGCCATGCCCGGATCGGCGTCGTCGGCCTCGGCGCGGGCACGCTCGCCTGTTACGCCCGGCCGGGCCAGAGCTGGCGCTTCTACGAGATCGATCCGGCCGTGGTGCACATCGCGCGCGATACCGGGCAGTTCACCTTCCTGCGCGATTGCCTGCCGAACCCGCGAATCGAGATCGGCGACGCGCGCCTCAACCTCGCGGTCGAGCCGGCCGGGTCGCTCGATCTACTCACGCTCGATGCCTTCTCGTCTGACGCGGTGCCGATGCACCTGATGACGCGCGAGGCCTTTGCCACCTATGGCCGCGTGCTCGCCCCCAACGGGCTGCTGCTGGTCCATATCTCCAACAAGTTTCTCGATCTCGAGCCCGTCGTCTCGGCGGCGGCGGCGGCCGAGGGCTGGCACGCGGCCAAGCTGGTCTATTTCCCGGGCCGCGACGTGCCGGAGCCACGCGCGGTATCCTTCTGGATTGCGATGTCGCACGATCCGCACACGCTCGCCGCGCTGGTCGCGCGCGACCGGAGCTGGAAGCCGCTCGCCCGTTATCCCGGCTTCACGCCCTGGACCGACGATTATTCGACCATCCTGCCGCTGGTGAAGGCGTTCCGCTAGCGGTTCAGGCCTCGGGGAGCATCGCCTGGATTGCGCTGATCCGGGCTGATTGCGCGGACAATTGGGCTTCAGCGGCAGCGCGCAGCGCTTCGATCGCCGGATAGCTGGGCTGCAGGGCCGCTGCGCGTTCGATCGCCATCTCCTCGATATCGGTCAGCGTCGCGGAAGTGGTCGCGCGATAGCCGTCGAGCTCGGCGAGCGCCGATTGGGCGCTGATCCAGCCTTCGCTTCCCGCTGGTTGCCCCTTCGCCGCCGCCGCGAGCTGTTCGGCGCGGACGGCGGCCGGATCGAACCCCTTGGCCGAATCGTCCAGCGCTGCCTTGAGCGGCACCAGCTTCGCATCGGTCGCCGGATCGGGCGTCGCGACGGCGGGCGGGGGTGATTCGGGTTCGGCGGTGCTGCGCGATTCGATCGGGCGTGGCAGCAGCGAGGGAAAATGTGTCGCCCCCTGCTCGGCGCAGCCGCTCAGGAGGGCGAGGCAGGCGAGGGTGAGGGGGTGTTTCATCGCCTGTCGCTCTATGCCGTGAAGAAGCCGTGCGCAACGCACTTGCGCTCCCGGAAAGACGCCTCTATGTGCCCACTTCCCAGGCGCCCGTAGCTCAGCTGGATAGAGCATCAGACTACGAATCTGAGGGTCGGACGTTCGAATCGTTCCGGGCGCGCCACTTCTTCCAGACAGACCGAAAACCCCCACGCCATGCCGGCGTCGGGGCGGCGGCGGCGGGTTACACCGCCGCCAGGTCGTGGAAGTCGAGCGTGAAGACCGCGCCCCCATCGGGGTGATTGCGCGCCGCCACGCCGACCCCCATCGCATCGGCGAAACCCTTGACGATCGCCAGCCCGAGCCCGCTGCCGCCCTCGCGGTCGCTGCCGGCGCCGCGCGTGAAGATCTCGAAAATATCCCGGTCCGGCAGCGGCAGGCCGGGGCCATCGTCGCGAATCGCCAGGAGCACGGCGTCGGTCGTCCGCCGTCCCTCGATCGTGATCGTGCCCGTCGCGCCGCCATGCTGGGCGGAATTGACCAGCAGGTTGATCAGGATGTGGTGGAGCAGCGTCGCGTCCGCGCGGACCAGCGGCAGGTTCGCCGGCACCTGGAAATCGATATGCTTGCCGCGCAGCAGGTCGCGCAGGTCGTGAATCGCGCCGCTCACCGCGTCGGTCAGGTCGATCGGCTCGATCGAGAGCTTCAGGGCGCCGCTGTCGAGCCGCACCATGTCGAGCAGATTGTCGAGAAACCGCCGCAGCCTCTGCACCTCGGCCCGCGCCACCGGGATGGAGGGCGAATCGGGATGTTCGGCGGCCACCCCCTCGATCGCGCTGGTCACGGCGGTCAGCGGCGTGCGCAGGTCGTGCCCGAGCGAGGAGAGCAGCACGGCACGCAGCCGGTCGCGTTCCTTCAGGACCGACAGCTCGCGCATCTCGTCCTCGAGCCGCAGCCGCTCGTGCGCGAGCGAGGCCTGGCCGACCAGGGTCGAGAGCAGCACCGCCCGATCGGAAGGCACCGGATCGCCGCCGTCGTTTCGCGCGACGCCCAGCACCGCGAGAACGCCGAGCGAAGTCTTGAGGGGATGGAACTGCCAGTCCGAGGCGTTGAGCGTCACCGTGCCATAGCCGGCCGTCTCGCCGCGCTTGAACGCCCAGTCGGCGGCGGCGCGGTCGATCGGCGTCAGCGCGCTTGCCTCGGGTGCCGCAGCGACGATCTCCGGCTGCCCGCCATCGCGCTCCGCCAGCAGCACGGCATTGACGTCGAGCAGGCGCGCGACCTCCTCGCAGACCGTGTCGGCCGTGCTCTGCGCGTCGGACATGCGCGTCAGCGCCTGGGCAAAGGCCGCGAGCGCCGCGTTCTCCCGCGCGCTGCGCACCCCGATCGCGGCGCGCGAACGCATGCTCCCCGTCAGCCGGCTGGTGAAGGCGGCAATGCCGATCAGGATCATCACCGTTACCACGCTCTGCGGATCAGCGATCGTGAAGGTGTAGAGCGGCGGCAGGAAGAAGAAGTTGAAGGCGAGCGCTGCCAGGATGCCCGCCGCCAGCCCCGGTCTGAGGCCGTACCGGCTCGCGGCAATGATCACCGGCAGCAGATAGATGAGGTCGATCGATCCGGTGCCGATCAGCGGCTGGATGACATGGGCCAGCAAGGTCGTCGCCGCGACCAGTGCGACCACGCCGGCATAGGCTGCCGGCCGCGCCTTCCACCGCAACGCCGCCAGTCCCCGTCGCGGTGGTGCCGCGATGGCGGGAATGACGTGGATGGCGAGGCCGTCGACGCTGCGCAGCATCTGCTCGACGACCGAGCCGTGCCGCAGCTCGAACCACCAGCTCCGTCGGGATTTGCCGATCACCAGCTGGGTCGCGCGCATGCCCTCCACCTGGGCCCGCAGGCCCTCGATCACGCTTTCCGCCGGGACGGTCGCGATCGTCGCGCCCAGGCTCGCGGCGAGGCGCAGCGTCGAGGCGATCCGCGCCTTCTCCTCGGTGCCGAAATCCTCGGCGCGCGGCGTCTCGATATAGACGGCGGTCCAGGGTGCGCGCAGCGCATCCGCGAGCCGCTTGGTCGTGCGCACCAGCGCTTCGGCGCCGGGCAACTCGCTCACCGCGACCAGCACGCGCTCGCCCGCGGCAAAGGCGCCGGGCAGGGCGCTCGCGTCGAGATGGTCGAGCATCTGCCGGTCGACGCTCATCGCCGCCCGGCGCAACGCCATCTCGCGCAGCGCCGACAGGTTCGCCTTGGAGAAGAAGTGCCCGAGCGCGCGCGTCGCCTCGGCCGGGATATAGACCTTGCCGTCCTTCAGCCGCTCGATCAGCTCGTCGGGCGGAATGTCGACCACCTCGACCTCGGCGTCTTCCAGCACGCTGTCGGGCACCGTCTCGCGCACCCGCACCCGGGTGAAGCTCGCCACCACGTCGTTGAGGCTCTCGACATGCTGGATGTTGAGCGTCGAGAAGACGTCGATCCCCGCGTCGAGCAGTTCCTGGATATCCTGCCAGCGCTTGGGGTGGCGACTGCCCTCGACATTGCTGTGGGCGAGTTCGTCGACCAGCACGAGCGCGGGGTGGCGCGCAAGGATCGCATCGAGGTCCATCTCGGTGAGCGTCTGGCCGCGATAATCGATCGTGCGGCGCGGGATCACTTCGAACGGCGCGACCAGCGCCTCGGTTTCGGCCCGGCCATGCGTCTCGACCACGCCGACGACCACGTCGGTCCCCGCGCGGAGCCGCGCGGCGCCCTCGTTCAGCATCTCATAGGTCTTGCCGACCCCCGGGGCGGCCCCGAGGAAGATCTTCAGCTGCCCGCGCGCCTCGCGCTCCGCGGCGCGGAGCAGGGCATCGGGGGAGGGGCGTTTCTCGCTAATCGCGCCTTCCTTACTTCTCTGGTCCCTTCCCGTCGGAAAGGCGTTGGAGCGTGCGCCGGCACGCCGGATGACTCGTCGCGCCCACCGCTGCCCTCGCTCCCCCCGCTGGAGGGAGGGCGGCAGATACAGGCGGGAGCCTGACGCGATATGACCCGCGCCTCCACGAAACGCCACGCCCCTGGCCCGGTCTATATGCGACCTTAACGCCCGTGCGCAGCATTCGCCGTCGCACCTTAACGCACCGCACGCCTATCTGCCCTTCCGACCCGGTCAGTTCGCGCCGGACCATCGGAGGCATAAGCTCCATGATCTATATTCCATGGCCCGGCGCCCGCGCCGGGCTGCCTGTGCTTGTGCAAGGCTTCCTCGCTCTCGTCGTCTCCCGGCGTCGCGCCGCGCAGCGCGTGCGTCGGGGAGACTACGTAGAGCCAGGATCTCGCTCCCGGCATAGCCTCCCGATGTCCGGATCGCGGGTCGCGTACGACGCCCGCCGTGTTTTCAAGAGCTTCTAGTGGCGTCTGTAAACAACGAAACGGGCCCCGGGCCCGAAGGGGATTCCATATGACCGACATTTTGTGGCTCGGCGCGCTTCTTGGGCTGTTCCTGCTCACGCTCGCCTATATCCGCCTGTGCGACGAGGCCTGACGTCATGACGCTCCACCTCGCGCTGGCCGCGATCACCGCCGCCCTCCTCCTCCTGTACCTCGTGGCCGTGCTCCTGCGGCCCGAGCGCTTCTGATCGGGTTCACGCCATGACATTTCAGGGCTGGGGGCTGATCGCCCTCTTCATCATCATACTCGTCGCGCTCGCCAAGCCGATGGGGCTGTGGCTGTTCGCGCTCTACGAAGGCCGCCGCACCCCGCTGCATGCGGTCCTCGGGCCGATCGAAAAGGGCTTCTACAAGCTGGGCGGGATCGATCCCAAGGCGGAGCAGAGCTGGCGCCGGTACGCGGTGCATATGGTCGCGTTCAACCTGGCGCTGCTGGTCCTCACCTATTTCGTGGTCCGCTTCCAGGATCTGCTGCCGATGAATCCCCGCGGCTTTCCCGGCATCGCGCCGGATGGCGCGTGGAACATCGCGATCAGCTTCACCACCAACACCAACTGGCAATGGTATTCGGGCGAGGTCGCTCTCTCGAATTTCAGCCAGATGTTCGGGCTGGTGATCCACAATTTCCTCTCGGCCGCGACCGGCATCGCGCTCGCCTTCGCGCTGTTCCGCGGCTTCGCCCGGCGCGAGGCCAAGGCGATCGGCAATTTCTGGGCCGATACCACGCGGATCACCCTTTATCTGCTGCTGCCGATTTCGATCGTCTATGCCCTTTATCTGATCTGGAGCGGCGTGCCGCAGACCTTCGTCCAGTCGGTCGACGCAACCACGCTGGAAGGCGCCAAGCAGACCATCGCGCTTGGCCCGGTCGCGTCGCAGGAAGCGATCAAGATGCTCGGCACCAACGGTGGCGGCTTCTTCAACGCCAACAGCGCGCATCCGTTCGAAAATCCGACCGCGCTGACCAATCTGATCCAGATGCTCTCGATCTTCCTGATCGGCGTCGGGCTCACCTGGACCTTCGGCAAGGCAGTCGGCAACACCCGGCAGGGCTGGGCGATCCTCGCGGCCATGCTCCTGATCTTCGTCGCCGGCACGAGCGTCGCCTATTGGCAGGAGGCCGCGGGCAACCCGGTCCTGCATCACCTCCAGGTCGCTGGCGGCAATATGGAGGGCAAGGAGGTCCGCTTCGGTATCGCCGCCTCGTCCCTGTTCGCCAGCGTCACCACGGCCGCATCGTGCGGCGCGGTGAACGCGATGCATGACAGCTTCACGGCGCTGGGCGGCATGATCCCGCTGATCAATATGCAACTCGGCGAGATCGTCGTCGGCGGCGTCGGCGCGGGTATCTACGGCTTCCTGCTCTTCGCCATCCTCGCGGTGTTCGTCGCCGGGCTGATGGTCGGCCGCACGCCCGAATATGTCGGCAAGAAGATCGAGGGGCGCGAGGTGAAGTTCGCGGTGCTGGCCATCGCGGTGCTGCCGCTGCTGATCCTGGGCGGCACGATGATCGCCTCGGTCGTGCCGGCCGGTCTCGCCGGGCCGCTCAACAAGGGGCCGCATGGCTTTTCGGAGATCCTCTATGCTTTCAGTTCCGCCACGGCGAACAACGGCTCGGCCTTTGCGGGCCTGACCGCGGGCACGCCCTTCTACAACGCGCTGCTCGGCATCGCGATGTGGGGCGGCAGGTTCTTCATGATCGTGCCGATGCTGGCGATCGCCGGCAGCCTCGCGGCGAAGAAATACACCCCGCCATCGTCGGGCTCCTTCCCGACGACCGGTCCGCTCTGGGTCGGCCTGCTGATCGGCATCATCCTGATCATGGGCGGCCTGACCTTCCTTCCGAGCCTCGCGCTTGGGCCGATCGCCGATCATCTCGCGATGATCAGCGGCCACCTCTCATGAGCCGGTTCGATCACAGCCCTTCTCCCGACCGGAGAAGGAGCGAGCCGCGAAGCGGCGGGAGGGTGAGGGTGATCTCCTTCCACGCTTCGCCCTCATCTTCCCACTCGGCTGCGCCGAGCGGGGCCCTCCCTCTCCCGCTGGGAGAGGGGCTTGGAGACTTCTGATGTCCGCACCCACTTCCATCTTCACCGCGAACCTGATCGTCCCCGCGATCGGCGACTCGTTCAGGAAACTCGATCCGCGCCAGCTGATCCGCAACCCGGTGATGTTCACCACTGCCACCGTGGCGGCGCTGCTCACCCTGTTGCTGGCCATCGGCGGCGAGCCGCTCAGCTTCGCCTTCCAGGCCCAGCTCATCGTCTGGCTGTGGCTCACCGTGCTGTTCGGCACCTTCGCCGAGGCGCTGGCGGAGGGCAGGGGCCGCGCCCAGGCCGCTTCGCTCCGCGCGACCAAGGCGGATCTTAAGGCAAAGCGCCTGCTCGGTGTCGGCGAAACCTATGAGATCGCCTTTGCCACGCTGCTCGAAAAGGGCGATATCGTGCTGGTCGAGACGGGCGACCTGATCCCCGCCGACGGCGAGGTGATCGAGGGTGTCGCGTCGGTCAACGAGGCGGCGATCACCGGCGAAAGCGCGCCGGTGATCCGCGAGGCCGGCGGCGATCGTTCCGCCGTCACGGCGGGCACCCGCGTCATTTCCGACCGGATCAAGGTCAGGATCACCCAGGAACCGGGCCAGGGCTTTCTCGATCGGATGATCGCGCTGGTCGAGGGGGCGGAGCGGCAGAAGACGCCGAACGAGATCGCGCTCACCATCCTGCTCGTCGGCCTTACGATCATCTTCCTGATCGCGGTCGCGACCATTCCGGGGTTCGCGCTCTATGCCGGCGGCGGCGTGCCCGTCGCGATCCTTGCCGCCCTGCTGATCACGCTGATCCCGACCACGATTGCAGCCCTGCTCTCGGCGATCGGCATCGCGGGCATGGATCGGCTGGTGCGCTTCAACGTGCTTGCCAAGTCCGGCCGCGCGGTCGAGGCGGCAGGCGACATCGATGTCCTGCTGCTCGACAAGACCGGCACGATCACGATCGGCGATCGCCAGGCGAGCCAGTTCTACCCCGTCGGCGGCATCGATGTGGATACGCTGGCGAGCGCCGCCAGCCTCGCGAGCATCGCCGACGAGACCCCCGAGGGCCGCTCGATCGTCGTCCTCGCGCGCGAACGCCATGCGGTCGCCACGCGGGTCATGCCTGCCGATGCCGAGATCATCCCGTTCACGGCGCAGACCCGCGTGTCGGGGATCAGGACCGGCGGCAGCACGATCCGCAAGGGCGCCGTGGACGCGATCCTGCGCACCGAGCCCGGTCTCGGCGACACGCCCGCCGCTGCGGAACTGCGCCGCGTGACGGAGGAGATCGCCCGCTCCGGCGCAACGCCGCTCGCGGTATCGCGGGATGGCCGGCTGCTCGGCGCGATCGCGCTCAAGGACGTGGTCAAGGCCGGGATCCGCGAGCGCTTCGGCGAACTGCGCCAGATGGGCATCCGCACGGTGATGATCACCGGCGACAATCCGCTGACCGCCGCTGCCATCGCGGCCGAGGCGGGGGTCGATGATTTCCTCGCCGAGGCTACGCCGGAAGACAAGCTCGCGCTGATCCGCAAGGAACAGCAGGGCGGGCGGCTGGTCGCAATGTGCGGCGACGGCACCAACGATGCACCGGCGCTGGCCCAGGCCGATGTCGGCGTGGCGATGAACACCGGCACCCAGGCAGCGCGCGAGGCCGGCAACATGGTCGATCTCGACAGCGATCCGACCAAGCTGATCGAGGTCGTCGGCCTCGGCAAGCAGCTGCTGATGACGCGTGGTGCGCTCACCACCTTCTCGGTCGCGAACGACGTGGCGAAATATTTCGCGATCATCCCGGCGATGTTCGTCGCGCTCTATCCCGGGCTGGGCGTCCTCAACGTGATGGGGCTGGCGACACCGCAGTCGGCGATCCTGTCGGCGATCATCTTCAACGCGCTGATCATCCCGATGCTCGTGCCGCTCGCGCTGAAGGGCGTGAAATACCGCCCGATGCCGGCCGGCCCGCTGCTCGCCCGCAACCTTGCCGTCTATGGCCTTGGCGGTCTGGTCGCGCCGTTCGTCGGGATCAAGCTGATCGATCTCGCCGTCACCGGAATGGGACTTGCGTAAACCCCGCGCGGGGCCGCCGGCAAAGGCCGGGGCCCCGTCGGGAAGGCCCGAGTTACGACGCGCTTCATCCGTTTCCACTGCCCCTGACTGGGCCCCGGCCATTGCCGGGGAACGAGAAGGAAGGAACCCAGAATGCTTACCGACCTCAAGACCGCTCTCCGCCCCGCCATCGCGCTGACCATCGCCTTCGCGCTTCTGCTCGGGCTCGCCTATCCGCTCGCGCTCACCGGCATCGGGCAGGTCCTGTTTACGTCCCAGGCGAATGGCAGCCTGATTACGGAGAAGGGCAAGGTCATCGGCTCCGAACTGATCGGCCAGTCCTTCGCCACCGATCGCTATTTCCACGGCCGCCCGTCCGCCGCCGGCAAGGGTTATGACGCCAGCGTCTCGTCCGGCTCGAACCTCGGCCCGACGTCCCAGGCGCTCGCCGACCGGGTCAAGGCGGACGTTGCCGCCAATCCCCCTTCACCAGGCAAATTGGTTCCCGCCGATCTGGTGACCACCTCCGCCTCGGGACTGGATCCCGATCTCAGCCCCGAGGCGGCTTTTTATCAGGTCGATCGCGTCGCCAGGGCGCGTGGGCTTGCGCCTGATGCCGTCCGCGCGCTGGTCGAGGCGCAGACGGATCACCCGCTGCTCGGCTTTCTCGGCGAGCCGCGCGTCAATGTCCTCGCCCTGAACCGGGCGCTCGACCGGGCGACCGCGCATCCCTAAGACGGCGGTCATGCCGATTGCTGCCAAGGTCCTGATCGTCGAGGACGACGCCCATATTCGCCGGCTGCTACGCGTCGCGGCCGAGCGGGCCGGCTACAAGGCCGGTGAGGCGGCGACGGCGCGCGAAGGCCTGTCGCTGCTGGATATCGACAAGCCGGATATCGTCCTGCTCGATCTGGGGCTGCCCGACCGTGACGGTCTCGAGCTGATCCAGCTGATCAAGGCGCGCGGGGCGACGCTGATCGTCGTCTCCGCGCGCGAGGATACCGCCGAGAAGGTCGCTGCGCTCGATCTGGGTGCCGACGATTACCTGACCAAGCCGTTCGATACCGAGGAACTTCTTGCGCGCATCCGTACGGCGCTCCGCCACCGGCTCTCGGACCAGACGCCCCAGGCGGTGCTGACGATCGGTGACGTGATCATCGATCTCGATCATCGCCGGGTGCTGCGCGGCGGGGAGGAGGTCCATCTTTCGCCCAAGGAATATGGGGTGCTCGCCGAGCTGGCGAAGCGACCGGACCGGATCGTCGGTCATGCCCAGCTGCTCCGCGACGTGTGGGGCCCGGCGCATGAAAGCCGGGTCGAATATCTGCGCATCGTGGTGCGGAACCTGCGCCAGAAGCTCGAACAGGATCCGGCCCGGCCGACGATCATCCGCAACGAGATCGGCGTCGGATATCGGCTGACCGGCGCGCGCTAGGCGGGACGGCGCCGACCGGGCGGGGGAAAGACGATCGAATTCGAATATGGCGAACTCGGATATTGCGACGGATCGCATCGCCGATCATGTGGCGCCGGCGCCGGAAAGCCTCTAGGCCGGCGCCCGACGCATCCCGAATCGTATAGGATGCGCCGATAATACTCTGGGACGGGATTTCGCCGGTGCGCTCCATTTACGGCCTGCCTCTACTCGCGCTGCTGGTTCCATATCCGGCGCTGGGTCAGGCGGCGGCTGGGCCATCGGTGCCGGGGGCGTCGGAGGATATCGTGGTGCTGGGGAGCGGGCTGCCGCTGCCACCGGGGACGCCGGCCTATAGCACGGTGGAGATCGGCCGCGACCGGCTGACCGGCGATGCATCGGGTCGGCTGGAGGATGTGCTCGCCGATGTGGCGGGGCTGCAGCAGTTCCGCCGGTCGGACAGCCGCTCGGCCAACCCTTCGGCCCAGGGCGTCACGCTGCGTGCGCTCGGCGGCAATGCCTCGAGCCGGGCGCTGGTACTGCTCGACGGCGTGCCGCTCGCCGATCCCTTTTTCGGCTATATCCCGTTCAACGCACTCGTCGCAGACCGCTTCTCGGGCGTGCGCATCACGCGCGGGGGCGGATCGGGCCCGTTCGGCGCCGGCGCGGTCGCCGGCACGATCGAACTGGCCAGCGCGACCCGCGCCGATCTGCCGCTCGTCTCGGGCAGCGCCTTCTATGGCAGCTTCAATGCACAGAACGTCACCGCCAGCCTCACCCCCGATCTCGGCAGCGGCTATGTCTCGCTGTCGGGCAAATGGGAGCGCAGCGACGGCTATCGCACCACGCCCGACGCGCAGCGCACCATCGCCGATTCACCCGCCCGCTTCG
>CAISGR010000217.1 GCA_903884945.1 uncultured bacterium | reverse complement strand
CAGGTCGATTCCTTGGCGACCCGCGGGGATCAGCGCTCGCTCGTGCTCAAGGACGTGATTGCGAGCAACGAAGATGCCGATCTCGGCCAGGTCGCGATGAATCTGGCGCAACAGAAGACGACGCTCGAAGCCAGCTACTCGGTCTTCTCGCAGCTGTCCGGGCTGAGCTTGGTTCAGTTCCTGAAGTAGCGCCCTTCATCGTTCATTTGCGACGGGCCGCGGTATCACCTGCCGGCGCTGCGTCGAGCAGATCTGCTATCGCTCCGGCGGGGCTTGCTGCCGGAATGGCCGCCATGGCGGCGCTGATCCGTGCCGGATCGATCGCGGCAATCGGCTGGGTGAGCACGTTGAACGCCGCGGCGCTGGGAAGTTTGGAGAAGGCAGCCGCATAGCGCGCGTGCAGCGCCTGCAACTGCAGCTCACGCCCAAGCGTGGCGAGCGCAATCGCGTGACGCAGTACGATCGCCTGTCCTACCTCATCCAGCGCCTGGCCTTTGGGAAGCGTGGGCGCGGTCGTCGCGATGAAGCCCTCCCAGTCGTGCCGGCGCCAGAGGATTTCGGCACGGAGGGCGCCCCCGCCCGGTACGTCGTCAAGCGCGGCGAGAGCGGCATCGGTCTTGCCGAGCTGGGACAGGGCGACGGCCTCCAGGCGCTTGCGATCCCATAGCATGTCTTGGGAATAGGTCGGGCCTTCAGTCTCGCGGAGCGTCTGGAGAGCCGCATCCGCGTCGCCGGCAATGATGCGAAGCGTAGCAACCTTTACGGACAGCGGCCCCTGCGCCACGTCCGTGGTGCGGGCGGAGAGCTGATACTGAAGTAATTCCGCGGCGCGCGTATATAGCCCGGCTGCCTCGAGCCGGTCGGCGAGGTGGACAACCATCAGGTCTCCCGCCGCGCCCGCCGGCGCGAGCTCACGATATTCCCAAAACATCCCGGCCACTTGAGGCAGCGGCACCGTGCTGTTCGGTTCCAGCATCGCTGCCATCGCAGTCTGCAGACGGGCCATGATCGTGGGTGTTTCGGTGCCCATGTTGAAATAGCGGACCAGCGTCGCACCCGTGCGCAAGAGCGTCGCGTCGTCGTGGGAGCCGTCGGCCTGCGCAAAGGAGAGGCGCAGCGCGCGTTGCTCGACATCGCCACCACGCCATCCGAAGCGGATCGCATCAAGGCGGTGGATCGCCTCGGCCGGCGCGATCCGGTGTTCCGAAATCGCCGCCGCGACGAGGCCCACCCTGGCGGACGCACGTTGTTCGGGTGTGCCCTGAGTGCTGGCGCTCTCGAATCGTTGGCGCGCTGCCGAGCCCTTTCCGTCGGCCAGCAGGGCACGCCCTCTCAGAAGGTTGGCTTCGGCGTCATCCTTTCCAAGCAGACCAAGCCATGTCTGGGCCTGTCGCTGAAGACCCAATGTCAGCGCGCTTCTGACGGCGGCGAAAATGAACGGCGATCTGGCATTGGGCGCGCGGCCATTGATCGCCGCGAGCGCGCAAGCGACCTGACCAAGTGCTCGTGCGTTATCGCCCGTCCGCTCCAGGGCACGCAGGCGCCAGGCGCAGGCTTCCGGGTTTTGGCCGAGTTCGGGGGTCGCGAGAAGCGCGAGCGCCGGGCCTGGTCGATCCAACGCTGTGAGGGCCGCGCCCCGCGCAAGTTGGAACGCGGGGACAAGATCCAGGTCAGGATCATCCTGGGACATGACCTGCAGGACACCGAGCGCCTCCGGCGTGCGATTGCCGGCGATCAGGCCCACCGCGAAGGCCCAGCGATTGGCCTGGCGCGTCACGGGGGTCGACCGCGCAAGCGCTTGCCAGGCCGTACCGTCGGAAAGCGGGGTCCAGCCCCTGCTGCCGACAATGGGGGGGCGTTGTGCGAGAATGGCCGCAAAGCCTGGGAGCCTGGGAGCCGTGCCGGCTGGCGCATTGGCCGCTGTGCCATCCGGAACCTGCCCGGCGGACGGGACGGCCAAAGTAGCCGCAAGCAGTGCGGAGGTAGCGAGAAAGCGCATCAGCCGGCCACGCGAAACGCAGCGATTGCGAAGCCGCCGGCCGCGCATCCAATGAGGAAGAGCGTTGCCGGGAGTGCGAGGCCCGCCTTCTTGCCCGCGCGTCGGGCTGTCGAGGCATCGACCGCAGCATCGGTCTGGTCGTCGTGGCGACGCTGCGGCGGCGCCGCTGGGCCGCCGACGACGCGAACCCGTGCCGGTCGCTGATCGTGGCTCATCTTTCATTCGTCCCTTGGGAATTCACTCTATTATAGAAGAGCGCAGGGCTTTGGGCCCGGGCGCCGATGAGTTCTTCCGGAGCAATCATGCGCAAACGCATCATGACCAGCCTTGCCGTCCTCCCGCTCGCAATTTCTGGCGGCACGGTTTCCGCCGAGGGCAAGCCAGAGGGCGGGGAGGGCACGAACCTGGTCAAGCTGGATCCGATCTCGGTGCCAATCATCGAGTCAGACCGGCTGGCCGGCGCTTTGCGGATCACCGTCGTCCTGGACGCGACCGATCCGGCAGCAGCAGCGCGTCTCGGCGACCGGCAGCCCGAGATTCGCGAGGCTGCCATGGCGGCGACTTTGGAATTTGCGCGCCTCCACGCTTCGGGTTTCCGCCCGGTCAACGCGGAACTCCTCGATCACGATCTGAAGGCGGCCCTGGGGTCGGTCGATCCCGGCATCGCCCGAGTCCTGATCACTGAGGTGTCCGCCAAGAGCGCCTGACCGGAGCGCAGGGCTAGTGCTTCTTCTTGGTTTGCGGCACGTAGCGATGGGCCAGCGCCATGCTCAGGGTAGCCGCACCTTTCGGCGTCATCGCGGCCAGGATCATGGCGGTCGAACGTTCACGCATCCGTTGCGCGACTTGCATCTGAACTTCCATGTCGAGCTGCTCGAAGATGATCGCCGCCCGTGCCGGCTTCATCGCCTGATAGATTCGAGCGAGATTGTCATATTGCTGCCCCGTGGCCTCGGCTCCCGCATCCGCTGCCTTTTCGGCGGACGGGCTGGCCTGCTGACGCGCTGCAATATCCGCCTGAAGCCGCGCTTCGGCGGCGCGCGCCGCCTGCTCGCGCACATCGAGTGCCCGGTTGCGCTGCGCAGCGGATGCGTCGCGGGCGCCGAGATCGGTCTCGATCGCCGAGCCGAGCCGCGTCTGGGGGGCGCCTTTCGTGGAGGGAGCGGCCGCGTCCACTGCGTTTGCAACGATTGCAAGCGCGGCAGTCGCAGCGGTCAGCATGAGGAGGGAAGGCTTTCCTATCATGCTGGCTGCCCCGCGCCCGCGAGGGCCCCTTCGTCTTCGGATTGCTGATCCGCATATTGCCTGCCGCTTGCTGCAGTCGAGGCATGAACAATCCGCTCTGCGGAGGCATCGGCGATGCCGATCATCACGCCAAGTTCCTCGCGCAAGGCGCGCGCTTCCTCGACCAGCCTGGCGTTGGCGATGCACTCACTGCCCAGAGTCGCCTTCATTTCGGAGAGTACCGCACGCGCTTGGGCGGTCGATTTGTCGAGCGCTTCCACGACCTGCGTCAGCGCGCCATCCTTCACTGCCTTCAGGCTTCGCATCATCCGAACGCTCTGAACGAGCACGGCAGCGCAGAACAATGCAGTGGCGATGTTGGTAAGGGTGGCGAAGCTCATGATGCGGATTCCTTCGTCGCGAAGTCCCGGGAAATTCCGGTAAGGAGGCGGACCGCAACGCGGCTGCTTCGCTGGCCGATCTGCGCCTGACCAAGCGTGACTCCGCCACACTGGAGATCGAGCGGATCATCGGGGCTTTTCGACAGGCTGATCGTCTGTCCCACCTCGAGCGTGCGAAGGCGCTCGATCGGCATGGCTCTTTCGCCCAGCACGACGTTCAACTCGACATCCGTCTTTCGGATCTCGCGTGCCATATGCTCTTCCCAGATGCTGTCGCGACCGCTCTTTTCGCCCATGAAGCGCTGGAGAAGCTTCTCGCGAACCGGCTCGAGGGTCGCGTAGGGCAGCACGATCGAGAATTTGCCGCCGCGCCCGTCCATGTCGATGCGAAAGGTCGACACCGCGCAGATATTGCTGGTGCCCGCGATGGCCGCGAAGCGTGGATTCGTCTCGATCCGTTCAAGCGTCATCGTGATCGGCTCGATCGGTTCGAATGCGACCGAGAAATCGCGCAGCGCGAGTTCGAGCATGCGGGAAACCAGCTTCGTCTCGATCGTCGTGAAGGCACGGCCGTCGATCAGGACCGGCGTCGTGCCGCCGCGGCCGCCGAGCAGCGCATCGACGACAGCGTAGATCAGCCCCGACTCGACGGTGATGATGCCGAAATTTTCCCACTCGGCGATCCTGAACACCCCGACCATGGCCGGGAGAGCCAGCCGACCGACCAGTTCCCCGAAGCGCGTCGAGGTGACTTCCTCAAGGCTCACCTCGATTGCGTCGGAGGTGAGGTTGCGCATCGAGCTGGAAAAGGACCGCACCACGCGGTCGCAGACGACTTCCAGCATCGGCAGGCGCTCATGGCTGATGATGCGGGATTCCAGCACCGCACGCAGACCGCTCTTCTGCGGCTTCGGCGCGCCGACATCGCCGAATAGCGCGTCGATGTCCGCCTGGTCGAAGCGTGCGTCACCGCCGGCTGCGGAAGCCGTTGGCGGCTCGGGAAGCGCGAAATCGTCGAAATCGTCGCTCATTGTTGCACCAGATCCTGAATCAGGACGTCCTTCACGGCACCGGGGCCAAGCGCGCCGGTCGCGCGGGTGAGCATTTCCTCCTTCACGCGGAATACCGCTGCCGACCCCGCCAGATCCTCAGGCCGCAGTTCCCGCAGGAACGGCTGATAGGCGTCGAGCAGTACCGGCAGCTTCTCCTTCAGCTGCTCGGCTTTCAGGGTTCCTGGAACGAGCATGAAATGAACTCGGAGGAACCGCGCAACGCCGTCCGGCGATCGCAGGTTCACGGTCATCGGCGGGACGTCCACGAATGCGTCCTTGCCTTCGCCGCCCTCAGCGGGGGCCTCGGCGCCGGCCGCCTCGGTCTTGGCATCCTTCTTTCCGCCAAGGAACATGAATGCACCAGCGCCTGCGCCCAGCAGCAGGACCAGGATTGCGGCGGCGGCAATGATCAGCTTTTTCTTCTTGCCGGCCTTGGCCGGCATGGGGGCAGCCTCGTCACCGCCGGCCCCCGGCTCGTTTTCGATTATTTCGGACAAGGACGCCCCCGCTGATGGTTTCGCGCTGTCGGACAACCCCAACGGCGATTTCTCTCCTATTATAGGATCAGCACCCGGCAATTTCTGCCTAGCGGTCAAAGTCGGGTAATTTTTCGGGAAAGGCCGGATGGATATATCCTCCTACGTATTGTTGAGTCACGAACAGGCGCTACGGCGCCGGCTCGACATCGCCGCCAACAACATGGCCAATGTTTCCACGGTCGGGTTCAAGCGTGAGCAGCCCGTGTTCCACGAATATGTGGAAAAGGGCACCGACGCGGTGGTCGATGCGGCGAAGACGACATCGTTCGTGCTGGACTATGGGGCCGTCCACGATACGACCGCCGGATCGTTCCAGCCGACCGGCAACCCACTCGACGTCATGATCGACGGACCGGGCTACCTTGCGGTCGAGGCGCCGGGCGGCGGCACTGCCTATACGCGGGCAGGGTTCGTGAAGGTGCTCGAGTCCGGTGACCTGGCTGTCGCGGGCGGCCAGCGCCTGCTCGGCGAGGGCGGCAAGCCGATCAACGTTCCGCCCGAGGAAATCCCGTCGCTCTCGATCGCAGCGGATGGCAGCGTGATGGGCGCCAAGGGGCCGCTGGGTCGCATCGCGGTGACGGTGTTTCCCAACGAAGCCTCAGTCGATCCGCGGGGGGACGGGCTGCTGACCGGCACGGGCGGCCAGGAACTGGGCGCGGCACAGACCAAGTTGCGCAGCGGGGGCGTCGAAGGCTCGAATGTCCAGCCGATCGTCGAGACGACCGACATGGTCGAGATTCTGCGTGCCTATCAGAGCAGCCAGCAGATGAACGAAAGCATGGCCGACATGCGCAAGCGGGCGCTCGACCGCCTCGGCCGCTTCGGCTGATCAACCCCAAAGACTTCCCACAGAAAGGCCAGAAATGCGCTCACTCTCCATTGCCAGCACCGGGATGCTCGCGCAGCAAACCAACGTCGATGTGATCTCGAACAACATCGCAAACATGTCGACGACCGCATACAAGCGCCAGCGCGCTGAATTTCAGGACCTGCTCTATCAGCAGGTCTCGCGCCCAGGATCTGCCTCGGGCGGGCCGGATGCTGCCGTTCCAACCGGCATCCAGATCGGTGCCGGCGTGAAGACCGGCGGCGTTTATCGGATCAACGAACAGGGGGCCCTTACCCAGACGAGCAATCCCTATGATCTCGCGATCCAGGGACGCGGCTATTTCCAGGTGACGCTTCCCTCGGGCGAAACCGGATACACCCGGGATGGCAGTTTCCAGATCTCCGATCAGGGCGAACTCGTCACGGCAGACGGCTATGTGGTCCAGCCCGGCATCACCATCCCGCAGGGAACCATCGACTTCAATGTTTCGAAGACCGGTGAAGTGCAGGTGACTCTTTCGGGCAATCCGCAGCCCCAGTCGATCGGCCAGATCGAGCTTGCGAGCTTCATGAATGAATCCGGGCTCGAGGCGATGGGCGGCAATTTGTTCAAGGAGACCAGCGCGTCGGGGCAGCCCAATGTCGCGGCGCCGGGAGAGCCGGGCCTTGGCACGCTCACACAGGGCTTTGTCGAGGCATCGAACGTCAATCCCGTTTCCGAGATCACCGCCCTTATCACCGCGCAACGCGCCTATGAGATGAACAGCCGCGTCGTGAAGACCGCCGACGAGATGCTGGCAACGACCAGCCAGTTGCGGTGATATCGATGATTGGCCTGCTCGCGGCCGCTCCCGTGCTGCTGGCGGCGGCCACGCCGACGGGAGGGGCGGCCGCCAGCGTGAGGACGGCGGTGCTCGATCACGCCGTGACGCGCGGCGACGTCCTGGCGCCGGAAGATTTCACGATCACACCATTGCCCGCGGCAAATGCCCGCGCTGCGCTTTCCGCCAAGGAAGCGGCCGGAATGGAAGCTCGGCGAAACCTTGCCGCAGGGGTCGCGGTGCGGAGCGGCGATGTCATGCCACGTCAACTGGTCCGCCGTGGCGAGCCGGTCACGATCCGCTTCGTCAGCGGATCGCTGACCATCGCTGCCACCGGCAAGGCGCTTGGCAGCGGGGCGAAGGGAGAACTTGTTCGCGTCGTTACCGCGTCGACCAGCCGAACCATTGACGGTGTCGTCGACGGAAGCGGCTCGGTCCGCATCGCTGCGCCTTGAGCGCCTGGAGATTGCAATGAAGAAACTCACCACAGTGCTTTTGCTCGCCACCACGCTTTCCGGCTGTGGCATTCCGGGGCGGCTGCAGAATGTCGGCAAGGCGCCCAAGATGAGCGCAGTCGACACGGCCGATGCCATGCCCGTCGAGCCCTCGCTTTCCGTCCCCGCGGATCGCGCGCCGCGTCGTGCTGGGGCAGCGGCTCCGGCCGAAGCGCCGAACGCGTCGCTGTTTCGGACCGGTGCCGGGGCGTTCTTCAAGGACCAGCGTGCATCCCAGAAGGGGGACATCCTGACGATCCGGATCAACATCGCCGACAAGGCCGATATGGGAAATGCCACGACCCATTCGCGCGGTGGTTCAGAGACCAGCGGTATCGGCGCCCTGCTCGGGCTTCAGACCCCGCTTGCCAAGATACTTCCCGGAGCGGTCGATCCGTCCAAGCTGGTCGACACCAAGTCGACGTCGCAATTCAACGGCACCGGCACGATCGCGCGCGCCGAAACGATCAACATGACCATGGCCGCCATCGTCACCGACGTGCTGCCCAACGGCAACCTCGTGGTGCGCGGCCGGCAGGAAGTGCGGGTGAATTTCGAATTGCGCGAACTGATCGTGACCGGAATCGTCCGGCCCGAGGATATCGGCCGCGACAACAGCATCGCGCACACCCAGATCGCCGAGGCGCGGATCATCTATGGTGGCAAGGGGCAACTGACCGACTCGCAGCAGGCGCGTTGGGGCCAGCAGATCTATGACGCGCTGTTTCCCTTCTGATGCCGGGCAGGCCGTTAACCACATATAATTCTCGGATCATTTTGGCAGTCCAATAAATCTTCCCACAATGAAAGGGCGAGCGGCATTGATCGCCTCCCGTCGCGGACCGGCGCTTCCGGTCCAGGTCGCAGAACGCGACTTTCGATCCAAGAAGGAATATTTCAATGGGCTTCTCCGTTAACACCAATGTCGGCGCAATGGCTGCGCTGCAGAGCCTGAACGAGACCGGCAAGGGCCTCGCCACGACTCAGAACCGCATCAACACCGGCCTGAACGTGGCGTCGACCAAGGACGACTCGGCTTCGTACACCATCGCTCAGACCCTTCGGGGCGACATGGGCGGTCTCAAGTCGGTCAGCGCTTCGCTGAGCCGCGCCAAGAGCGTGGTCGACGTCGCGACGGCCGGTGCGCAGCAGATCTCGGACACGATCAACCAGATGAAGGCCAAGGCCTATCAGGCGGCTGATGCCGGGATCGATCAGGCGAGCCGTGACGCGATCAACAAGGACTTCGTTGCCTTGCGTGATCAGATCACGACCGTTGTCAACTCGTCGGACTTCAACGGGACCAACCTGCTGAAGACCGGTGGCGGCAGCGTTACCGCACTGCAGTCGCTCAAGGATGGCGACACCACGTCCGCCACGACCTGGGATCCCGATTCGCTCAGCGTAGCGAACCAGGGCCTGGATCTCGGTGGATCGGTGATCACCGTGGCCGCGACCGACACGATCGCGACCCAGTCCGACGCCCAGGCGATGGTCGACACGCTGACGACGACCCAGGACAACCTGAACACCTCGCTCAGCACGCTTGGTTCGTCTTCGCGCAACATCGACGCCCAGTCGTCGTTCACGAGCAAGCTGTCCGACGCAATCGATCAGGGCATCGGCAATCTCGTCGACGCCGATCTGGCGAAGGAATCGGCGAAGCTGCAGGCGCTTCAGGTCAAGCAGCAGCTTGGCGTGCAGGCCCTGTCGATCGCCAACCAGGCCCCACAGAGCATCACCTCGCTGTTCCGTTAATCGGACTGCGGGAGCTGTCGATGTGATGGTCCCAACTGAGGCCGGGGCGGGCAACCGCACCGGCCTCTCTTCTTCCGGCGTGCGATCTGCAGTCGTAAGAGCACGGGACGCTCTCAATCCAGCCTATAATATTGTAAAGGCAGGAGGAGTTGCAGTTGTTTCCTCGTATCAGAGAAATCACGGATGAGTTCGGCGCACGCCTCAGGGTGAGCGT
>CAISGR010000216.1 GCA_903884945.1 uncultured bacterium | reverse complement strand
GGTCAGGCCGCCTGTGACCACATTGACCGGCGACGATATTCGTCGCGAATCGCCACGCGTAGGATATTCGAAATGACAGTCTTTCATCGTCTCCGCGCGATGGTTTTGGCATTGATCGTTCCCATTGCCCTGGTTGCCTGCTCCACCGGACGCGGCGGCCCAGTACCCTATGAAGTCAAGAATTTCGGCCGGCCCGACGCGCCTGTCGCGGCTGCCCCTGACGTCGAATACCGGATCGGCGCGCTCGACGACCTGTCGGTAACGGTGTTCCGGGTTCCGGACCTCTCCGGCGAGCTTCACGTCGATGCGACCGGCAAGATCACGATGCCGCTGATCGGTGAGCTCACCGCTGTCGGCAAAACATCGGGGGAACTGGCCAGCGAGATCAAGCAAAAGCTCGGTGCCAAATATATCAACAATCCCGAAGTCCAGGTGGCAGTCAAATCTGCAACCAGCTCGAGGATTACAGTCGACGGTTCCGTGTCGCAGCCCGGCATCTACCCGATTGCCGGACCCACCACGCTCATCCAGGCGGTAGCGATGGCTAAGGGCGTGACGGATGATGCCAATCCCCGCCGCGTGGTGATTTTCCGCCAGATCAATGGTCAGCGCCAGGCCGCGGCTTTCGATCTCAAGGCGATCCGGCGCGGCGAAATGCCTGACACGCCCGTTTTTGGCGACGATATCGTCGTGATCGACGGATCGAGTTCGAAGAGCACCTTCAGGAACATCATCCAGACCGTTCCGCTGCTCGCCCTGTTCCGGCCGTTCTGATGCGTCGGGCTGACCACGACAAGATGGATTGCTTCCCTTCATGACCGATACGATCCAAGCCTTTCGCGGAAGCGGCCCAGCTTCGCTTCCTTCCGTGCAGCACGGTGGTGCTGTTGCGACAAGCCTGGCGCTTCCGCCCGCGTCGGATACGCCGGAGCTTGAACTCAATCTCCGCTCGATTCTGCGAATCCTGCTGAAATGGCGCTGGCTGTTCCTGGCATTCGTGATGGTTGGCCTTGTCGCCGCAACCGCGCTGACGCTGCTGTCCACCCCGCTGTTCCGGGCCACGACCACGCTTGAGATCAAGCAGCAAGAAACCCAGATCATGAAGGATTCGTCGGTCGAACCGGTCCGGATGAACGATCCGAGCTATATGGCGACCCAGTTCGGCCTCATGCAGAGCCGCGACCTCGCGGTTAAGGTTGCGCAACGACTCAACCTTGCTTCCAATCCGAGCTACGCGCCCGCAACCCTCTCCCGCGACGCGCGCGAGGATATCGCCGTGAACAAGCTTCGCGGCGGGCTGACGGTAGCTCCGGTCGGCACAAGCCGATTGATGAACGTCACTTATATCAGCCCGGACCGCAACGAGGCTGCCCGCATCTCGAATGCGTTTGCCGACACGTTCATCTCGTCGGGCCTTGAGCGTCGCTACGATGCGACCGCTTACGCCCGTAATTTCCTCCAGCAGCGCATTACGGCCGTGAAGACAGCGCTCGATCAGTCCGAGCGTCAACTCGTCGCCTATGCGCGGCAGCAGGGTATCGTGAACATCGAGAGCGCTCCCGGCCCGGACGGGCGCGCTGGCGCCGGCACGTCCCTGGACGCCACCTCGCTCACCGCGCTGAACGGATCACTGGCAACGGCGCAGGACGCCCGGATGGCAGCCGAAGCGCGTTATATGCAGTCGCGCGGCAACGGCACCACGACCGAGACGATCTCGAATCCAGCGATCGCCGCACTGCAGAGTGAGAGGTCGCGCCTTTTCGCGGACTATCAGGAAAAGCTCGGGCTCTATAAACCCGACTTCCCCCAGATGAAGGACATCCAATCGCGGATCGCGACCCTTGATTCCCAGATTATGAAAGAGCGCGGAGCAGTCTCCACCGCCCTCCGCTCTGAATATGAAGCGGCGCTGTCGCGGGAGAATGCGCTGAAGGCGCGGGTCGGCGAACTGAAGGGATCCGTCCTGGACCTGCGCGATCGCAGCATCCAGTATAATATCCTCCAGCGCGAGGTCGACACGAACCGTTCGCTCTATGATGCCCTGCTGCAACGCTATAAGCAGATCGGTGTGGCCGGCGGCATTGGCGAGAGCCAGGCGTCGGTCGTCGATCACGCAATTCCGCCAAATGCGCCATTCAAGCCGCGGCTTGGCGCGAATCTCGCAATCGGTCTGCTCATCAGCGCCCTTGCTGGCATCGCCGTGATCCTGGCGATCGAATATATCGATGACACCATCAAGGTGCCAGAAGACGTCGAGGCCAAACTGAAGCTCAGCGTCCTCGGCGTGATCCCGAAGCTCACCAAGGAAACGACCTTGATCGAGGAGCTATCGGTTTCGCGGTCGAAGATATCCGAGGCCTATTTCACGGCGCGGACATCGCTTCAGTTCTCCTCGCCCGAGGGAACGCCGCGAACCTTGCTGGTGACCAGCACCAAGCCGTCCGAAGGTAAATCGAGCTCCGCGCTCGGCCTTGCGCAGAGCTTCGCGAAGGTTGGGCTCAAGGTCCTCCTGATCGACGCCGATATGCGCAAGCCTTCATTTACGGCCAAGGACAGCGATGGAGCAGGTCTGTCCGGGCTGCTCGCCGGAGGCAATCTCAACGACCCACGGGTGTTGTCGACCAACATCACCAACCTCCATCTCTTGCCGAGCGGCCCAATCCCGCCGAACCCCGCCGAGCTGCTGGCGAGCGTGAACCTTCCGCGCCTTCTTGCCGTGTTCCGCGAGCGGTTCGACCTCATCGTTGTGGACGGTCCGCCGATTTTGGGTCTTGCCGACGCCCCACTGCTGGGCGCCGCTTGCGATGGCACGGTGGTGATCATCGAATCCGGTGCCATCCGTCGGCCTGCCGCGCTGAATTCGGTCAAGCAGTTGCGCGCCTCGGGCGCCCGGGTGATGGGTGTCGTGCTGACCAAGTTCAACCCGAAGTTCGAGGGCTACGGGTATGGATACGGGTATGGCTATGGCTACAGCTATGGTTACGGCGCGGACAAGGGCGAGAACGAAAAGGATCGGCAACGTCGCATCGAACTGATGTCGTAACGCGATGCCGGGAACAACCGCGAGCAAGGCCAGCCCGATCGGTTTTGCGCTACTGGGCGTGGGGTGCAGTCTGGCCGGCTTTGCTGCGGTCCTTTCAAACCTTCCTGGCGCAACCGTCAGCAAGGCCAGGCCTAACGGTATCCGCGGAGTAGCGACCGGCACGCTCGCTGCTATCCGACAGAATCTGGCGTCGGAAATTTCTCCCGAGAACGGGCCCACGCCTCCGCTCAGGAACGAGAAGGCCGCGCGCTATCTCATCGCCCACGACCCGCTCGATTCTACCGCCCTCACCTATCTCGGCCTCGTCGCCGACAAGAAGGGAGACGAGCGCCGAGCAAGCACGCTGATGGCACTGGCGCTGCGTAGCGAAGGCCGGGCGATGGGGGCGAGGCTCTGGGTCACCGATCGCGATCTGCGCCGCCGCGACTATGCAAGCGCAATCGATAATTTCGACTTGCTGGAGCGGGTTGGCCCCCGGAACTCCACCACCCTGATCGTCGCCATGGCAGGTATAGTCCGGGATCCCGCGAGCATTGCGCCTCTCAGCAGAAAATTGTCGACGAACCCCTGGTGGCGATCGTCCTTTCTTTATGCGCTGAATCAGCAGGGCGTATCGCCGGATATCATCTATCGGCTCACGCCGCAGGGATCGAAGACCCAGATTCTGGGCGAGCAATCCGGCCTGTTGCAATCGCTGCTAAAGAACAAGGAATATGAGCGGGCCTATCTAGCCTGGATCAACTTCCTGCCGCCCTCCTCGCTCAAGAATCTCGGGCCGGTTTACGATCCGGAATTCGCCAACCTGCCAGGCCCACTGCCTTTCAACTGGCGATTGCTGGATTCACCGGAAGGATCGAGCGAGTTCAGCAAACCTAAGGGCCTCACGATATCTTATCTTGGTGCCGCTCCAGCATCCTTGACGGAGCAGACAACCCTGCTTGCGGCAGGGCGCTACCGAATTTCGGTGATTGCTTCGGGCGCGGACGATAATGATCAGCTTTCGTGGACGGTTACATGCGATGGTAAGGGCGAGCCGCTCGTGTCGCTGCCCATAACGGGCCTGACAGGCGAGCGGAAACGTTACACGGCAATGTTCGACGTACCGGCATCCGACTGCGGGGCGCAGCGCCTGGCTCTCCTGGGAGCCCCTGCAGAATTCCCGCGCACGGCGAGCGCCGTGATTGCATCCGTGAATATCGAACCGGTCAAGTGACGTTATGAAACCCAGATCCTCAAAACGTCGCGCGCCGCGTGAGAAGACGGAGAGTCCGACCATATCGTTCGGATTGCTGCTGATTCCCGCCTTCATGGCCTTATGTATGTTGCTGGGCGGATCGAGCAGCGGCGGCTATCTGGCAAACGCGGCGCTGCAATTGATCGCGGCGCTGGTGCTCGGCTACAGCGTGGCCCGCTTCGGGAGTTGGACTATGCCCCGCGCGACGAAGGTCCTCGTCGCTATCACCGCGTGCTGGATCGCCTGGGGTATTGTCCAACTCGTGCCCCTGCCCCCATCGATCTGGACGCTCGCCCCGGGGAGAGAGCTTCTCGAGCAGCGGCTGATTGCGGCGGGGCTTTCGCTGCCCTGGCTACCCCTGTCACTCGATCCCGCCGCAACAGTCTCGCATCTGGCATCCCTTCTGCCGCCTGTGGCGATGGGCGCGCTCATATTGTCGCGACCGTTCAGCGAGGCGAAGTGGTTGAGCTGGACCATACCAATGCTTGCGCTTGTCTCGTTACTGGTGGGCGTTGGCCAACTGGTCGCGGGACAGGACTCTCCGCTCTATTTCTACCAGACGACCAATCAGGGATTACCAGTTGGCCTGATGGCAAACGCGAACCATCAGGCCAACCTGATGCTTTGCGCCATTCCCTTCGTTGCCTCACTCGCAGGGAGCGAAAGGGCGGCCGGTGCGAAGGGCCAGGGCCGGGATATGCTGTTCGCGGCCATGGCGGCCATGTTTCTGATCGGCGTCGCGATTTGCCAGTCCTATGCCGGCTTTGTCCTGGCGCTACCCGTTACTGTTGCGAGTTGGTTGATCGCCCGCCCGCGCTCGCTCGGCCCGGCACGCTATATCGGCCCCGGGGTAGCGCTCGTAACTGTCGCCCTGCTGGCGGCGGCCATTGTCGTGGGGCCTCCTACCGTTTCCGATCCAGCGCTTAGCCAGGCGCAGCTATCCCGCCCGGCGATGTACGCGGTTACCGTGAAGGCAATGGGCACGTTTTTCCCGGTCGGAAGCGGCTTCGGCAGCTTCGTGCCTACCTATAAGCTCTTCGAGAATCC
>CAISGR010000215.1 GCA_903884945.1 uncultured bacterium | reverse complement strand
GGCGAGGCCGGAGCCTCATCTAGCATAAAGGAAAAGGGGGCCGCCGACCATGGTCGGCGGCCCCCTTTTCCTTTATGCTAGATGAGGCTCCGGCCTCGCCGCGGGGAGTAACGGTTTAATATGGTCCGTCCGGTCCGGAATATCGTCATCGTCGGCGGGGGTACTGCAGGCTGGCTGACCGCCGGGGTCATCGCCGCGCGGCACAAGGGACGGATGGCGGGCGATTTCACCGTCACGCTGGTCGAATCCCCCAACGTCCAGATCATCGGCGTCGGCGAAGGTACTTGGCCGACGCTGCGCACGACACTGCGGAAGATGGGGGTCTCGGAAACCGATCTCTTCCGCGAATGCGACGCCGCCTTCAAACAGGGCGCGAAGTTCGCCAAATGGACCACCGGGGCCGAGGACGACGCCTATTATCATCCGCTGATGCTGCCGCACGGATTCAGCGACCTGAACCTGGTGCCGCACTGGCTGAACGACCAGCAGGGTCGTTCTTTCTGCGACGCAGTCTCGCCGCAAGGAGCGATCTGCGACGCCGGCCTGGCCCCCAAGCTGATCACGACGCCCGAATATGACGCGGTCGCCAATTACGCCTATCATCTCGACGCCGGGAAGTTCGCCCCGTTCCTGCAGAAGCACTGCACGACGACGCTGGGCGTGCGCCACGTGCTGGCGGACGTGACCCGCGTGAATCGGGCGGAGGATGGCGACATCGTCAGCGTTTCCACCGAGCAGGCCGGCGATATCGCCGGTGACCTGTTCGTCGACTGCACCGGCTTCGCTGCCCTGCTGCTGGGCAAGGCGCTGGGCGTGCCGTTCCGCGACTGCAGCGACGTGTTGTTCTGCGATGCCGCGCTGGCGGTACAGGTGCCGTTCGATTCGCCCGATGCGGCGCTCGCCTCGCACACCATTTCGACCGCGCAGTCGGCCGGCTGGATCTGGGACATCGGGCTGCCCACGCGGCGGGGCGTGGGCTATGTTTATTCGACCGCGCATAGCGACGACGAAAGCGCCGAGCGCGAACTGCGCGCCTATATCGGGCCGGGGGCGGAGGCGCTTTCGGTGCGCAAGATTCCGATTCGCGGCGGGCATCGCGAGACCTTCTGGAAGCGCAACTGCGTCGCGGTGGGGCTCGCGGCCGGGTTCCTCGAGCCGCTCGAGGCGTCCGCGATCGTGCTGATCGAGCTCTCGGCCAAGCTGATCGCCGAGCAGATGCCGGCTAATCGCGAGGTGATGGACATCGTCGCGCGGCGCTTCAACGAGACGACGCTCTATCGCTGGGGCCGGATCATCGATTTCCTGAAGCTGCATTACGTGCTGACCCGCCGGCGGGACACGGACTTCTGGATCGACAATGTCGATCCGGCGACGATCCCCGAGCGGCTGCAGAATCTCCTCCATCTGTGGAAATATCAGCCGCCATGGTTCTTCGAGGAGTTCGATCGGCTGGACGAGGTGTTCCCCGCCGCAAGCTATCAATATGTTCTGTATGGCATGGGCTATGAAACTGAGGTCGATGCCTTCGATACCGCGACGACGGAGCGGCTGGCGGCGCGGCTGCGGGACGAAAATGCGCGGATGACCGGGCGGATGACGGCCCAGCTCCCCCGGAATCGCGACCTGCTCGACAAGATCCGGCAGTTCGGCTTCCAGGCGATCTAGCCGAGAGACAGCCGCCGGCCTCGCCATAGCCCGCTGCGCGCCGTGGCGATCCCACGGGTCTCGGACCAGGCACGTCGATGCTGGCCGAGAAAGGGGGCACGCCACTCGCTGACGATCGCCTCCGCCTGCCCGAGACGATGCAGGAGGCGAGCAGATTATCTACCGTGTCTGTAAGGCCCGCCCGGAGAGGGCCGCCGCTCAGGCGGCGTTAGCCGCGCTGAGGACCGCGCGCACCGAGGCGGTCGCGATGTCCGCATCGATGCCGACCCCGAAGACCGTGCGCCCGTCGGAAGTGCGGCACTCGACATAGGCCGCGGCCTGCGCATCGGCGCCGTGGCCGATCGCGTGCTCGCTGTAATCGACCACGTCGAGTTGCGGGCCGGTCGTCTCGCCGAGCGCCGCGATCACGCCTGAAATCAGGCCGTTCCCGCGGCCGGAGATTGAGCGCTCCTCGCCGCCGATCGCGACATGGCCGACGAACAGCCGGTCACCGGCCGATCCGCTCTCGTGATAATCGACGAGCGTGAAGCGCTCGCCGGGCTTGGCGAGATAGGCCTTTTCGAAGGCGCCCCAGATATCCTCAGCATTCAATTCGCGGCTTGTCTCGTCGGCAAGCGCCTGGACGTGGCGGCTGAAATCGGCCTGGAGCCGCTTGGGCAGCTTCAGCCCCTTGTCCTGTTCGATCACCCAGGCGACGCCGCCCTTGCCCGACTGCGAGTTGACGCGGATGACCGCCTCGTAGCTGCGACCCAGATCGGCGGGGTCGATCGGCAGGTACGGGACCTCCCAATATTCGTCGTTGCGCGCGGCCTGGGCGGCAAAGCCCTTCTTGATCGCGTCCTGGTGGCTGCCGGAAAATGCAGTAAACACCAATTCGCCGGCATAGGGATGGCGCGGGTGGATCGGCAGCTGGTTGCAATAAGTGACGGTGTTGATGATCTCGTCGATGTCCGAGAAATCCAGTTTAGGATCAACGCCCTGCGTGTACATGTTAAGGGCGACCGTCACCAGGTCGCAGTTGCCGGTGCGCTCGCCATTGCCGAGCAGGCAACCCTCGACCCGGTCGGCGCCGGCCATCAGGCCGAGCTCGGCCGCAGCGACGCCGGTGCCGCGATCGTTGTGCGGATGCAGGGAAAGGACGACGCTGTCGCGGTCGCGGATATGCTTGCCGAACCATTCGATCTGGTCGGCATAGATATTGGGCGTGGCGCACTCGACCGTGGCGGGCAGGTTCAGGATCAGCGGGTGATCCGCCGTCGGGCGCAACACTTCCATCACCGCTTCGCAAACTTCGAGCGAGAAATCGAGCTCGGCGGTGGAGAAGGTCTCGGGCGAATATTCGAAATACCAGTCGGTGCCCGGCTGGGCGGCAGCGCAATCGCGCAGGATCTTCGCGCCATCGACCGCGATCTGGCGGACCTGGTCACGGCTCATGCCGAACACGATCTTGCGCCAGGCCGGGCTGACCGCATTGTAGAGATGGACGATCGCCTTGGGCGCGCCGCGCAGCGATTCGAAGCTCGTCTCGATCAGGTCGCGGCGGGATTGCGTCAGGACCTGGATCGTCACGTCGTCGGGAATGCGCCCGGACCTGACCAGGCCGGAGATGAAATCGAATTCGGTCGCGCCCGCGGAGGGGAAGCCGACCTCGATCTCCTTGATGCCGACCTTGCAGATCAGGTCGAAGAAGCGGGTCTTCTTCTCGCCGTCCATCGGATCGATGAGCGCCTGGTTGCCGTCGCGCAGGTCGGTCGAGAGCCAGCGCGGCGGGCGCGTGATGGTGCGCGACGGCCATTCGCGGTTGGGCAAGTCGATCTGCGGAAAGGGGCGGTATTTGGTCGAAGGATCACGCAACATGGGTCACTCTCGCGGCTCGCGGGGTCTGTCTGGTCGGAAGCTTTGGCCCTTAGGCGGGTCGCGCGCGCACGCGGCGCACGTCGAAGATCGCGCCTAAGGGCGCGTAAGTCGAAGCAGCGAAAGGCGCAGAGCCAGTGTCATTGCGGTCGCGATACCGCCTTAACCGGCCTCATGTCCAGCCCGTCCGTCGAACAGGTTGTCGAGACCGCTCTTCGGCAGGAACCAGAAGATCGCGACGAGCGCCGCGCAAGCCACGCCGAGCCAGGGCGACAGGAAGGAGAGGGGGATGCCCGACGCGTAGACGAAGCTTGCGAAAATGCCCTTGCGCGTAGTCTGGCGGTGATAGGCCGTGGAAGCCGGCCCCTGCTTCCCCGTCCGCCGGATGATCGTCTGGAGCGAGACATAGGCGAGCGAGGGCAGCAGCATCGTCGCGAGATAGAGCAACGTCGCATCGCGGTTGAAATGATGTTCGCCGAGATAGGAGGTCGAGAAGGGGACCAGCGACAGCGCGAAGAGCAGCGCCATGTTCGACCAGATCAGCCCGTTGGTGACGTGTGTCGCATGCGTGAACAGCCGGTGATGGTTGACCCAGTAGATCGCGACATAGGCGTAGCTGAGGACATAGGCGAGGAAGACGGGCCAGAGCGTCCAGAGCTTGTCCATCCCCTCCGAGACGGGGGGATGGAGCTCAAGCACCATGATGGTGACGATGATGGCGATCACCCCGTCCGAAAAGGCCTCGACCCGCCCGACGCCGGGCCGGCCTTCACTCTCTCCGGACGGGGTAGGATCGCTCATCGTGCCTCGGTTACTTCTGGGCGAAGCCCGCATTGATCACGAGATCGACCTTATCCGACACCATCGGGATGCCATAGGAGATTCCGAAATCGCTGCGCTTGATGCTGGTCGTCGCGGCGAAGCCGACATAGGGCTTCTTCGCGCCCATCGGGGCATTGCCCGCGCCGACGAAGCGCGCGGCGAGCACGACCGGCTTGGTCACGTCCTTGAGCGTGAGATTGCCCTCGATCGTCGCGGTCTCGCCGGAGACGGTCACCTTGGTCGAGACGAACTTGCCGGTCGGGAATTTCGCCGCATCGAAGAAATCGGCTGACTTGAGGTGGGTGTTCAGGCCGGGAACGGTGGTCGAAACCTGCTCGATCGGGAAGCTGATCTCGACCTTGTCGTTCGCCGCATTGGCGGGGTCGAGGGTGAGGCTCCCGGTCGGCTGGGTGAACTGGCCGGTATATTCGGTGAAGCCGAGATGGTTCACCGTGAACAGCACCTGGGTGTGGCCGGTATCGACGGTGTAGTCGCCGGCGACGACGCGGCTGGCATCATGCGTGCCGGGCTGGCTCGGCGGGGTCTGGGCGAGCAGCGGGGCCGCGGCGAGCGCGAGGACGGCAACAAGGGCAATGCGCATGACAGTCTCCGATACGGGAAGGGCCGCGCCAAGATGACGCGGCCCCCGCCGAATACAAGCGCCGAACGGGAAACGGTCCGTTGGCCCGATGCGTCCTTGAACGGTCAGTTCTTTGCCTTGTCGACCAGCTTGTTCGCGCCGATCCACGGCATCATCGCGCGCAGCTCGGTGCCGACCTTCTCGATCGGATGGGCGGCGGCGGCCTTGCGCGCTGCCTTCAGTTCCGGCTGGCCGGCGCGGTTGTCGAGCACGAAATTCTTGACGAAGCGGCCGCCCTGGATGTCGGCGAGCACGCGCTTCATCTCGGCCTTGGTCTCGGCGGTGATGATCCGCGGGCCGGTGGTGATGTCGCCATATTCGGCCGTGTTGGAGATCGAGTAACGCATGTTGGCGATGCCGCCCTCATACATCAGGTCGACGATCAGCTTCACTTCGTGCAGGCATTCGAAATAGGCCATTTCCGGGGCGTAGCCCGCTTCGGTCAGCGTCTCGAAGCCGGCCTGGATCAGATGGGTCAGGCCACCGCACAGCACGGCCTGTTCGCCGAACAGGTCCGTCTCGCATTCCTCGCGGAAATTGGTCTCGATGATTCCCGAGCGGCCGCCGCCCACGCCGCTCGCATAGGCGAGGGCGATGTCGTGCGCGTTGCCGCTCTTGTCCTGGTCGATCGCGATCAGGCAAGGCACGCCGCCGCCGCGGACATATTCGGAGCGCACGGTGTGGCCCGGGCCCTTGGGCGCGATCATGATCACGTCGAGATCGGCGCGCGGCTCGATCAGCCCGAAATGCACGTTCAGGCCATGGGCGAAGGCGATCGCCGCGCCCTGCTTCAGGTTGGCGTGGAGGTCATCGGCATAGATCGCCGCCTGATGCTCGTCGGGTGCGAGGATCATGGTGATGTCCGCCCAGGCGGCCGCCTCGGCGTTGCTCATCACCTTGAAGCCGGCGCCTTCGGCCTTGGCGGCGGTCGCCGAACCGGGGCGGAGCGCGATCGCGATATCCTTCGCGCCTGAATCGCGCAGGTTCTGCGCATGGGCATGGCCCTGGCTGCCATAGCCGACGATGGCGATCTTCTTGTCGGTGATCAGGTTCAGATCGGCATCGCGATCGTAATAAACGCGCATTCTAGTTCCTTTCTTTCCCCCTCCCTGCGGGAGAGGATGCGAAGATGCGCCGGCTGGCCGGCTGGGATGTGCCGGCGGGCCGGCGGGGATGGTGCCGGCGTGCCGGCTGGTCGAAATTGCTTCGAGCGAGGAGAGGGGCGGGCTTGCTCGCTCCCTCGCCCGCCGCTGCGCGGCGGCCCCGCCTCTCCCGCGGGGGAGCCTTGTGTCTATGCCGGGTCCTTCCCCCGGGCGATCGCGACGATGCCGGTCCGGGCGACCTCGAGCAGGCCGACCTCGCGCATCAGCGTGATGAAGGTATCGATCTTCTCCGGGCCGCCGGTGACTTCGAACACGAAGCTCGAGGTGGTCGCGTCCACCACGCGGGCGCGGTAGACATCGGCGAGGCGGAGCGCCTCGATCCGGTGATCGCCGGTGCCGGCCACCTTCACCAGCGCCAGCTCGCGCTCGACATGCGGGCCAAGCGCGGTGAGATCAGTCACCGAATGCACCGGTACCAGCCGGTCGAGCTGGGCGAGGATCTGCTCCATGACATGATCGGACGCGGTGGTGACGATGGTGATCCGGCTGACCGCCTTGTCGGCGGTGACGTCGGACACCGTCAGGCTCTCGATATTGTAGCCGCGCGCGGTGAACAGGCCGGCGATCCGGGCGAGGATGCCCGGCTCGTTGTCGACCATGATCGCGAGCGTGTGGCGCTTCGCCTTTTCTTCCTTGATATGCATCAGACGAGGGCCTTCGCTTCGTCGTCCATCTCGCCCGAAACTTCGGTCGCCTGGAGAATCATGTCGGTATGGGCGGCGCCCGAGGGGATCATCGGGAAGCAGTTGGCGAGCTTCGCGACCATGCAATCCACCATCACCGGCCCGTCATGCGCGAGCATCGCGGCGATGCCGTCCTCGAGCTGGTCGGGGTGCTCGATGCGGATGCCCTTCCAGCCATAGGCCTCGGCCAGCTTCACGAAATCAGGGAGCGAATCGCTGTAGCTCTCCGAATAGCGCGAGGAATAGGTCAGTTCCTGCCACTGGCGGACCATGCCCATATACTGGTTGTTGAGGATGAAGATCTTGACCGGCAGGCGATATTGCGTCGCGGTGCCGAGCTCCTGGATGTTCATCTGGATCGAGGCCTCGCCGGCGATATCGATGACGAGTGCATTGGGGTTGCCGAGCTGCGCGCCGATCGCGGCGGGCAGGCCATAGCCCATCGTGCCGAGCCCGCCCGAGGTGAGCCATTTGTTGGGCGATTCGAAATCGAAATGCTGCGCGGCCCACATCTGGTGCTGGCCGACCTCGGTCGAGATGATCGGCGATTTGCGGTGCGTCGCCTCCCACAGCGCCCGGATCGCGCGCTGCGGCATGATCTCGGTCGGGCTGTCGGTGAAGTCGAGGCTCTTCACGGCGCGCCAGCCCTCGATCCGGCGCCACCATTCGGCGAGATCCGGCTTGGGATGGCGGCGCGCCTTGTAGACGCGGACCATGTCCTCGAGGGCATGGCCGACATCGGCGATGATCGGCAGGTCGACGCGGACATTCTTGTTCACCGATGAGCGGTCGATATCGACATGGATCTTTCGGCTGTTCGGGCTGAACGCGTCGAGCCGGCCGGTGACGCGGTCGTCGAAGCGCGCGCCCAGCGCGATGATCAGGTCGGCCTGGTTCATCGCCAGGTTCGCCTCATAGGTGCCGTGCATGCCGAGCATGCCGAGCCACTGGTCGGACGAGGCGGGGAAAGCGCCCAGGCCCATCAGCGTGGAGGTGACGGGCGCGCCAGTGATCCGGGCGAGCTCGCGCAGCAGCTGGCTCGCGGCGGGGCCGGCATTGATGATGCCGCCGCCGGTGTAGAAGATCGGACGCTCGGCCGCCGCGAGCATGTCGACGGCCTGCTCGATCTGCGATTGATCGGCCTTCACGCGCGGGCGATAGGTCTTGTGCTTGATCGGGCCGGGCTTGGCATAGCGCGCCGTCGCGACCTGGACGTCCTTGGGGATGTCGACCACGACCGGGCCGGGGCGGCCCGAGGTGGCGATATGGAATGCCTCGTGCAGGACGTCGCCGAGCCGCGCGGGATCCTTCACCAGATAATTGTGCTTCGAGCAGTGGCGCGTGATGCCGACGGTATCGGCCTCCTGGAAGGCATCGGTGCCGATCAGGCCGGTCGGGACCTGGCCGGTGATGACGACCATCGGGATCGAATCCATCAGCGCATCGGTGATGCCGGTGACGGCATTGGTCGCGCCCGGGCCCGAGGTGACGAGCACGACCCCCGGCTTGCCGGTCGAGCGGGCATAGCCTTCCGCGGCATGCGTCGCCGCCTGCTCGTGGCGGACCAGGATGTGCTTGATCCGGCCGGAGCGGAACAGGGCGTCATAGATCGGGAGGACGGCGCCGCCCGGATAACCGAATACGACTTCCACGCCGAGATCGCACAGCGCCTCGACGAGGATATCGGCTCCGCTTTTCTCGGTCATCGTGTCGTCCTGCCTCTTCATGGCGCTGCCGCGACGCAATATTGCTTCGCGAATGGCGCGGTTAGTGATTGAAAATTTGTTCGTCAAGTCGTCTGAGCTAATCTAGTTTCAAAATCATGCAGCAGCGCGCATGTTTCTGTCGCCGCGTCGCGGTGCCACATAGCGGGAGGCTGGTTCCGAAACCACGTAAATTGTCGCTTGGCATATTGGCGGGTGGCGAGCTGCGCGGCGACGAGCGCCTGCGCCGCCGTGAAAGTGCCGGCGAGCATCGCCCCGATTTCCGATACGCCGATCGCGCGGCGGACGGGCGCGGCGGGCAGGATATCGGTACGCGCCAGTACCGCGCGCGCTTCCTCGATCGCGCCGCCCGCGAACATCGCCTCGAGCCGGGCGTCGCAGCGCGCGAGCAGCCAGTCGCGATCGGGCAGCAGCACCAGCGCCTTCAGGTCGATCGCGGTGCCGATCCCGCCGATCCTTGCCTCCTGCCAGGAGGCGAGGGTCCGCCCGGTCGAGCGGATCACTTCAAGCGCCCGCGCGACGCGCGTGGTATCGGCCGGCGCCAGCCGCGCCGCGGCGGCCGGATCGAGCATGGCCAGCAGGGCATGGGCTTTGGCCACCGGCATCGCGCGAACCTCGTCGCGGATCGCCTGGTCGATCGGCGGGACCGGCGCGATGCCGTCAAGCAGCGTGCGCATGTAGAGTCCCGTGCCCCCGGCCAGCACCGGTAGCAGGCCGGCCGCGTGGGCGCTGGCGATTTCAGCGCGGGCATCGGTAGCCCAGCGTGCGGCCGAATAGATGTCGGCCCCGTCGACATGCCCGAACAGCCGATGCGGCACGCGCGCCTCGTCCTCGGCGCTTGGGCGCGCCGACAGGATACGCAGATCGGCATAGACCTGCGCCGAATCGGCGTTGATCACCACGCCGCGATGCTTTTCGGCGATCGCCATGGCCAAAGCCGACTTGCCGCTGGCGGTCGGCCCTGCGATGAGCGCCACGCTCGGCAAGGGAGACTTCATGTTCATTGCGACGCTGATAGCAGCCGGAAGCCTGACCGGGGGCGATATTTCCGACGCCCAGGACCGCCTCGACCAGGCGGGTTGCCTGCCGGCGGCGCATGGCTGGATCGACCATGGCCGCGCCGCCGACATCATGTTCGGCATGGGGCCAGATGCGGCGCGGAGCGCGCTCGAAGGCGTGTTCCCGGGCACCGACGTGGTCGTGCAGGCGATCGAGGGTCGGGCGAAGCTCCTGCTCGTCGCCGACATGGATTCGACCATGATCACGGTCGAATGCATTGACGAGCTGGCCGACTATGCCGGGATCAAGCCGCAGATCGCCGCCGTGACCGAGGCAGCGATGCGCGGCGAGCTCGATTTCGAATCGGCGCTGGACGCGCGCGTCGCGCTGCTCCGGGGACTGGACGAGGCAGTGATCGAGCGCTGCCTGGCCGAGCGGGTGACGATCATGGCCGGCGCGATCCCGCTGGTGCGCACGATGCGATCGCGCGGGGCCGCGACGATCCTCGTCTCCGGCGGCTTTACGCGCTTTGCCGAGCCGGTTGCGGAACTGATCGGCTTCGACCGGGCGATCGCCAACCGGCTCGAGATCGCCGAGGGAGCGCTGGCCGGAACGGTCGTCAAGCCGATCGTCGGATCGGACGCCAAGGAACGCGCTCTCCTTGACGCGATCGCCGACTTGCGGATTCCGCCCGAGGCGACGCTGGCGGTGGGCGACGGGGCCAATGACCTGGCGATGATCAAGCGCGCGGGGCTGGGGGTCGCCTATCATGCCAAGCCGATCGTCGCCGCAGCCGCGGCCGCGCGAATCGATCACAACGATCTGACAGCGCTGCTTTACGCGCAGGGCATTCCCCGCCGGGAATGGGTGGCCGGATAATTACCCGCTCCCGCCGGGAGCGGGAATGTCAGGGCGCGACCGGCACGCATGGCGTGCCCGTGGGTTTCACCGCCGAGCAGAGTCGCGCCGCATCGCCCGCCGAGGCGAGCGGCCCGGCCTGGAGCTTGGTCAGCGATCCGCCATTGTTGATGAAATAGGGCTGGAGCCCGCCCAGCGCGCTCACCTGGTTCTTCAGCTTCGCCCAGAGCGCGCGCGCATTGCCTTCGTCGCGGAAGGCGCCGAACTGGACCTTCCAGCCGCGGCCGGTCGCCACGGGGGCGGTGCGGACCACCGGGGGCGTGGCGGCGACGGGAGGCGGGGGCCGGCGCGGCGGCGACGTCACCGTCGGGGCAGGCCGGGCCGGATTCGGCGTATCGACGGAAGGTCGCGCGCCGCCCGTCAGGTCATAGGACGAGGGCGGGAGATCGGTGCCCTGCATCGCGGGCTCGCTTCCCATGCCGGCAATCTCCGGCGGAAGCTGCGGGCGCCGCGCGTCCATCTCATATTGCCGGGCGAGCGTGAGGCCGCGCTGGCGGTCGGCGACCGGGATATACTGGTCCATCTGCGCCTGTACCTCGGTGGCGCGGGGCTGACCCGTCGCGGCCGAGCGCACGATCAGGGCATAGGCGCGCGGCCAGTCGCGCGCGACGCCGTCACCATTGTAGAGCATCGTCCCGAGCACCAGCTGTGCGCGCGGTTCGCCCCGGGCGACCGACTTTTCGAGCCAGGGCAGGGCTTCCGTGCGCTTGCCGTTCTGGAACAGGATCAGGCCGTAATTGGCTTCCGCCTCGATCTGGCCTTGGAGCGCGGCCTTGCGATACCAGCTTTCGGCCATCGCCATGTCCACGGGCACGCCACGGCCGAGCTTGTAGGCCTGGCCGAGATTGAACTGCGCATCGGCATCGCCGGCGATCGCCGCCGGGCGCCATTCCTCGACTGCCTTGCGATATTCGCCACGGCTCCAGGCGTCGACGCCGGCCTTCACATCGGCTTGCGCGGGGGTGGTCGCCACGATGATGATTCCGGCGAGCCCGAAGGCCGCCAGCCGAAACGCGTTGCGCATGTCTTCAGTCCCATCCCCGCTACACAACTCAGGTGATAATGCCTTCTGCACGGCATTTGGCAAAGAAATCGTTAGGGATGCTGTGCCGAAGCGGGGCGCGTGGCGGCCCGTTAACCGCTTCTTGACGTCTCCCGTGCCAATCAACGCTCTGGAATAGCGGGAGTTGAAGGGGCACATGCGCGTTCTCGCGTTGGCATCTCAAAAGGGTGGGTCGGGGAAGACGACCCTGTCCGGGCATCTGGCCGTACAGGCACAGCTGTCGGGCGCTGGCCCGGTCGTGCTCATCGACATCGACCCGCAAGGGTCGTTGTCCGATTGGTGGAACGAGCGGCAGAGCGAATATCCGGCCTTCGCCCAGACGACGGTCGCGCGGCTCGCCGCCGACCTGGAGGTGCTGCGTCAGCAGGGCTTCCGTCTGGCGATGATCGATACGCCGCCGGCGATCACCATGGCGATCCAGAGCGTGATCGCGGTCGCCGAGCTGATCGTGATCCCGACGCGGCCCAGCCCGCACGACCTTCGCGCGGTCGGTGCCACGGTCGATCTCTGCGAACGCGCGGGCAAGCCGCTGCTGTTCGTGGTCAACGGTGCGACGCCCAAGGCCAAGATCACTTCCGAAGCTGCGGTCGCGCTGTCGCAGCACGGCACGGTCGCGCCGATCACCGTCCATCACCGCACCGATTTCGCCGCCTCGATGATCGACGGCCGGACGGTGATGGAGGTCGATGGCAACGGCAGGTCGAGCCAGGAGATCCAGGCACTCTGGACCTATATCTCGGACCGGCTCGAAAAGAATTTCCGCCGCACCGTGTTCGCTGCGCCGTCCGCGCCGAACGGCTATGCGGCGCAGCGGCCTGCTGTGGGCGGCTTCGGCCGCCGCGTGGTCGGGAACTGAGCCCATGTCGATGTTCGGACAGCCAAAGCCGCTCGCTTCGCTTTCCTCGACGCTGCTCGCCCGCAAGGGCCAGGCCCGGCCCGCGATGCGGCCTCAGGGCTTCGGCGGCTTCGGCGCGATCCCCGGTGCACATGACGATCTGGGCTGGAACGACATGGGCCATGGCGAGGCACATCAGGCGCCCGAGCCCGTCTATGCGCCGCCGGTGATGGTACCCCCCGTGCTGCGTCAGCGCGAAGCGCTCCAGGAAGAGTTCGAGACCCCCGCCGCCTTCGGGGAGCCGGAAGAATTCACGGCGACCGAGCCGGTGGAAGCCGCACAGGCGATCGAGCCCGAGCCCGAGCCCGAGCCCGTGGCAGAGCCGGAGCCGGAGCCGGCACCTGTGGTGGCGCCTCGTGCCGCTGCGCCGGTCGTCACCGTCTCGCCGGCCACAGCCGCGCGCGTCGCCCGGGAAACCCAGACCAAGCAGCCCAAGGCGGCCTTCACGCTGCGGCTCGATTACGACCGGCATCTGCGCCTCCGCCTCGCGAGCGCCTGCCTGAACACGTCCGCCCAGGCCCTGGTGACCGAGGCGCTCGATGCACTGCTGCAATCCCTGCCCGAGGTGGAGGATCTGGTCCGCCAGCTGCCGCCACGGGCTTCCATTTGACACGATCAGGGAATTTTCGATGAAGACCCGGGCCATTCTCACTCTTGGGCTCTCCGCACTCGTGGTGTGCGGCGCGGCGGCGGGCATGGCCTCGCATGGCGGGATCGCCTTTGCGAGCGATCGCAACGAATCGCGCGCCGAGCGGCACGCGGTTTCCGAAGCCGTCAAGGCGAAGAAGGCACTCAACGGGGGCAGGTTCGATCAGGCGATCGTTCATGCCGAGGCGGCCGTGGGGCTTCGCCCGCAGGTCGTCGAGTTCCGGGTGTTGCTCGGGACGAGCTATCTCAAGGCCGGCCGGTTCGATTCGGCGCGTCAGGCCTATGCCGATGTCGTGGCGCTCGATCCGGGCAACGGCAAGGCTTCGTTGAATCTCGCGCTCGCGCAGATCGCGACGGGGGACTGGTCGGGTGCGCTCCATACGCTGGATGCGCACAAGGACACTATTCCAGCGAGCGACCGCGGGCTCGCCATGGCGCTGGCGGGTGATCCGGCCGGCGCGGTCGAACTCCTGATCGGCGCGGCGCGCAGCCCGGAGGCAGATGCCAAGACACGGCAGAATCTCGCGCTGAGCCTGGCGCTCGCCGGCCGCTGGCAGGAAGCCAGGACGATGGTCGCGATCGATGTGGCCCCCGGCGAAGTCGATCAGCGGATCATGCAATGGGCTGAGTTCGCCCGCCCCAAATCGGCATATGATCAGGTTGCCGCCTTGCTCGGCGTCACGCCGGTGCAGGACCCCGGCCAGCCCGTCGCGCTCGCGCTCAACGCCTCGCCGGCATCGGCGCTCGCGGCGGTTGCGCCGGTCGATGCCTTCATGCCTGGCCAGGCCGAGGCTGCCGTGCAGGCGGCGCAGGAAGCGCCGGCACCAGCGCCCGCTCCAGTGCCGGAGGCGCAGGTAGCGGTCGCTGCTGCGCCGGTCGCGGCGCCGACCGAAGCATCACCGACCCCGGCCTTTTCCAGCGTCGTGTTCGGTCCGCGGCAGGAAGTTGTCCAGCGGCTGCCCGTCAATGCCGTGGCCACCCGGCCGGCGCGGATGGCGAGCGTGACGGCCGAGAAGGGGGCGACTGCGGCCAAGGCTGATCCGGCCGCGCAGCGCGCGCGCGGCAAAGGCAATTATTTCGTCCAGCTTGGTGCGTTCCAGAATGCCGGCGTTGCCCGGGACGCCTGGGGCCGCATCACCCGCCGCGATGCGGGCTTCGCTGCGCAGACACCCTCGGGCATGAGCATCTCGACCTCCGCCGGAACCTTCTACCGGCTTTCGGTGGGCGGCTTCGCCCGCGCGGACGCGAATGCGCTGTGCAGCGGCTTCCGGGCGAAGGGCGGCGCCTGCTTCGTCCGCGCCCATGCCGGCGATCAGGTTGCGCTCTGGGCGCGTCCCGGCCGCCAGCAACTGGCCTCGCGCTGATCCCTGCTCCGGCCGCGCGCGGTCAGAGCAGTTCGATGCCGCCCTTGAACAGGCGGCGCACCTTGCCCTGAACGGGCAGCTTGTCGAACGGTGTATTGCCCGCCTTGGCGACCATGCGATCGGTATCGATCTGCCACGGTGCTTCCCAGTCGAGCAGCATGAAATCCGCCGGGGCGCCGGGTGCGAGCGTGCCCGCCTCGAGCCCCAGGATCCGTGCCGGATTCGCCGACAGCAGCGTGAACAGCCGCTCGATATCGATCAGCCCGTCGCGAACCAGCCCGAGCGACAGCGCCAGCAGCGTTTCCGCGCCCGCCATGCCGGGCGAGGAATCGGCGAAGGGCAGGCGTTTCGCCTCGGGCCCGCGCGGATCATGTCCTGAACAGAGCACGTCGATCGTGCCGTCGCGCACCGCGGCGAGCGCCGCCTGGCGGTCGCTCTCGCCACGCAGCGGCGGCGAGAGGTGTGCGAAGGTGCGGAAATCGCTCATCGCGATATCGGAGAGGAACAGATGCGCCGGCGTGATGCCGCAGGTGACGGGAAGTCCGCGCGCCTTGGCGCGACGGATCAGGTCGAAGCCGGCGGCCGTCGTCACCTGGCGGAAGTGGAGGCGCGCGCCGGTTTCCTCGGCAAGCAGCAGGTCGCGGGCGATCGCCAGTGCCTCGGCGATGGCGGGGGCGGAGGGCAGGCCGAGCCGGGTGGCGGTCTCGCCATCGCTCGCAACCGCAGTGCCGACAAGGCCGGCGTCCTCGGCGTGCGCGATCACGGTCAGGTCGCAATCGCGGGCATAGGCGAGCACGCGGCGCATGACGCCCGAATCGGCGATCCAGCCGCGCCCGGTCGCGACGGCGCGGGCACCGGCATCATGGGCGATCGCCATTTCGGCCAGGTCGGTGCCGGCGAGCCCGCGCGTCGCCGCGGCGATCGGATGGACCCAGATGTCCGGCTTGCCCATGTCGGCGGCGCGCTGGATGATGCCGGGATCGTCGAGCACCGGGGACTGATCGGGCATCAGCCCGACGCGGACGATGCCGCCGGCGCGGCATGCGGCCTTGTCGACCGCGAACACGCCGAGATCGATGATCGCCGGTGCGATCAGCACGTTGCGGCCGAGCGCGCTGCAGTCGATCAGTTCGGTGCCGTCCGGCACATCCTTGCGACCGATCGCCACGACCTTTTCATGGTCGACGATCAGCGCCGCCACGCCCTGATCCCCGGGCGCGACCAGGGTCGCGTTGCAGAAGGCGCGCATCATGCCCAGCCCTCCACCTTGCGGGCGCGTCGCGTCAGCACGTCGAGACACGCCATCCGCACCGCCACCCCCATCTCAACCTGCTCGGTGATTGCCGACCGCTCGACATGGTCGGCGACGTTCGAATCGATCTCCACGCCCCGGTTCATCGGGCCAGGATGCATGACGAGCGCATCGGGCTTGGCCCGGGCGAGGCGTTCGAGCGTCAGCCCGTACCGCATGTGATATTCGCGGGTGGAGGGCACGAAGCCCCCCGACATGCGCTCGGTTTGCAGGCGCAGCATCATCACCACGTCCGCGCCCTCGAGCGCTGCGTCGAAATCGGTGAAGGGCGTCACGCCCATGCGCTCGATCGCGGCGGGCATCAAGGTTGACGGTGCGCATACCCGGACATCGGCGGCGAGCGCGGTCAGCGACAGGATGTTGGAACGCGCGACGCGGCTGTGGAGCACGTCGCCGCAGATAACGACGCGCTGGCCGGCGACGTCGCCCCGCCGCCGCCGGATGGTGAGCGCATCGAGCAGCGCCTGGGTCGGGTGTTCGTGGCTGCCGTCGCCGGCATTGAGCACCGGGCAATCGACCTTGTCGGCGATCAGCCGCACGGCGCCCGAACTCATGTGGCGGATCACGATCACGTCGGCGCGCATCGCGTTCAGCGTCATCGCGGTGTCGATCAGCGTTTCGCCCTTCTTCACCGAGGACTGGGCGGCATGCATGTTGACCACGTCCGCCCCGAGCCGCTTGCCGGCGATCTCGAACGACAGCAGCGTGCGAGTGCTGTTCTCGAAAAAGGCGTTGATCTGCGTAAGGCCCTCGAGCCGCTTGTCGCTCTTGGTGCGATTGCGGTTAGCCGCGATCCATTGCTCCGCCTCGTCGAGCAGGAACATGATCTCATGCGGCTGCAGGCCGTCGATGCCGGTGAGGTGCCGGTGCGGGAAGACGGCGCTGCCCGGAAGGAGGGTAGCGGGGCGATGATCTGAGCTTGGCATTAAAGGGGTTCGGTAACGGGGGCGGGGGCCGTGCGCAAGGTGGGCCGATACCTTTACCCTTCGCCGATCGGTCGCTGCTAACCGTTCACCAGCCCGTCGATCGCGCCCTGGAGGATATAGGCGGCGGCCATCTTGTCGACGAGTTCGGCGCGCTTGGCGCGGCTCGCATCCTGTTCGATCAGGGTGCGGGTAACGGCCTGGGTCGACCAGCGTTCATCCTGCAACAGGATCGGATAGCCAAGGTCCTCGAGATTCCTTGCAAAGGCGCGGGTCGACTGGCTGCGCGGGCTCTCGCTGCCGTCAGTAAGATTGAGCGGCAGGCCGATGACGATTCCCGTCACCTGCTGCTCGGCGATCAGCGAGGCGAGCGCCGCCTTGTCCTTCTGGAACTTGGTCCGGCGGATCAGCAAGGCGGGGCTCGCAAAGCTCCAGCCGGCGTCGCACAGCGCCGTCCCGATCGTCTTGGTGCCGACGTCCAGGCCGATCAGCCGTCCGGCCTGGGGAAGGGCTTCGCGAAACACCGCGCGATCGGTGGTGATCATGTCATTGCACCCTGAACGCAGCCAGCCGCCTGGCGGCGTCGGCCCGCACGTTCGCCCAGAAGAGGCTGTAGTCGAACACGTGATAATTGTTGCCGGGCAACACATAGCCGCCGAGCGCGGGCGGGCTGCCGATCAGCAACAGGCCGCGCCCGTTGCACCGGGCCGGGATCCGGCCTGGCTGGAGCGTCGCGTTCTTGAGGCTCGCGTCGGGCACCAGCGTGCCGAGATTGGCGCTGGCCGGGGCGGCGGCGTTCGGCGTGCCCGTGATCGGGTTGGTGCAGATCAGGGCGCTCCCCTTGCGCGCCGCGCCGGTAAGGCCGGGCGTGGCATCGAAGGTATCGAAGATCAGCGATGGATCGGCAGGTTCGGCGAAGCTCTGCCACGACAGGATGCAGCGGGTCTGATCGGCCGCGCCGCATTCGGGCAGGCCGAGGCGCGGCAGGTCGGCCGTTTTGGAAACCGGCCAGCCGACGACGTAGGCCGCAACGATCCGCGTCGCGAGCGGTGTGCCGGCGATCCGGTCGCGCAGCAGTCGCGTGAGGTGATAGGCGCCTTGGCTGTGGCCGGCGAGGATGATCGGGCGGTCGCCGGCTTCCTTCAGGAACTGGTCGAACGCGGCGGCCACGTCGCCATAGGCGAGGTCGAGCGCCTTCTCGGCCTCCGCCTTGCTGGTGAGGAAAGCGCCGAAGGTCGCCTGGCGATAGCGTGGGGCCCAGATCGCGCCGGCCTCGTTGAACGCCGTGGCCTGGCCGCGCAGGAACAGGTCGGCGGTCGCATTGGCCTGCTGGTCGTCGAGCGGCGCGTTCCATCGCGCGCGGTTCATGTAGGAAGTCGGGTGGATGTAGAAGACCGCTGCCTCGGGGGACTGGGACGGATAATAGCCGGCGGGCGCCCAGAGCGCGGGATTGGCTGGCTTGTCAGGCCGCGCGATCCACAATTCCGGGTCGGCATAGGCATTGGCCGCGACCTGCGCCTGCGGCTCGAACGCGGCCGTCGGTATCATCGACCAGCGGGTCAGCTGGACGCCGAACAGGTTGAAGGCGAAGCCGGCGGCGACCGTCAGCACGATGAGGACGACGACGACATAGAGAAATTTCCGGGCCAAGCCTGATGCTCCATTGTGCGACCCACCACGGGCGCCGGCAATGTGGATTCCGTGCAGCAGGAACGCGACGCATGCAACTCGGCATCGCTGCCGTGCTTTCCGGGCCCCGGCGGCGCGGGATATGCGCCTTTTGGTTGCGCGCCTTGGCCACGCTCTGCTAGCCGCGCGGCCATGTCCGTAGATATCGCAACCGTAGAGAAGATCGCGAGCCTTGCCCGCATCGCGATCACCGAGGAAGAGGCCGCGCGCATCGCGCCGGAACTCGACAACATCATGGGCTGGATCGAGCAACTCGGCGAGGTCGACACGTCGTCGGTCGAGCCGATGACGGCGGTGATCCCGAACCATCTGCGCCTGCGCGACGATGTCGTCACCGACGGCAATGTTCGCGATGCGGTGCTTTCCAACGCGCCTCAGGCCGAACACGGCTTCTTTACCGTGCCCAAGGTGATCGAATGATGATCGCAAATCAGCACGCGATCGTTCCGGCGCAGGCCGGAACGCAGGAATCAAAAGCATGACCGATCTTACCGATCTCGGCGTCGCCGCCATCCGTGATGGCGTACGCACCGGCTCCTTCTCCGCCCGCGAGGTTGCGGACGCGTTCATCGTCAAGGTGAGCAAGGCCAAGCCGCTCAACGCCTTCCTGGTCGAGACCCCCGATCACGCCATTGCCGCCGCCAAGGCAGCCGACGATGCGCGCGCGGCGGGCGAGACGCTCAAGCCGCTGGCCGGCGTGCCGATCGGGATGAAGGACCTGTTCTGCACCAAGGGCGTCGCCTCGACTGCGGCGAGCCACATCCTCGAAGGCTTTACGCCGCCCTATGAATCGACCGTTTCCGGCAAGCTGTGGGATGCCGGCGCCGGCATGCTCGGCAAGCTGAACATGGATCAGTTCGCCATGGGTTCGTCGAACGAGACGAGCTATTTCGGCAACGTGATCTCGCCCTGGCGGCGGTCAGACGGCGGTAACGCACCGCTCGCGCCGGGTGGTTCCTCGGGCGGCAGCTCGGCCGCGATCGCGGCGCGGCTCTGCCCGGCCGCGACCGGCACCGACACCGGCGGCTCGATTCGCCAGCCGGCCGCCTTTACCGGCATTTCCGGGATCAAGCCGACTTATGGCCGCTGCTCGCGCTGGGGGGTGGTGGCCTTTGCCTCGTCGCTCGATCAGGCCGGGCCGATGGCGCGCGACGTGCGCGACTGCGCGATCATGCTCGAGGCGATGGCCGGGTTCGATGCGAAGGATTCGACCTCGCTCGATCTGGCGGTGCCGAAATGGGAAGCGGGTCTCTCGGGCAGCCTGGCCGGCAAGCGGATCGGCATCCCGAAGGAATATCGCGTCGATACCATGCCCGCCGAGATCGAGGCGCTCTGGCAGCAGGGCATCGACTGGGCGAAGGACGCGGGCGCCGAGATCGTGGAGGTCTCGCTCCCGCACACCAGATATGCGCTGCCGGCCTATTACATCATCGCGCCGGCCGAAGCGTCGTCCAACCTCGCCCGTTACGACGGCGTGCGCTACGGCCTGCGCGACCTGCCCGAAGGGGCGAACCTGCAGGACATGTATGCGGCGACCCGCGCGGCCGGGTTCGGCGACGAGGTCAAGCGGCGCATCATGATCGGCACCTATGTGCTCTCGGCCGGCTTCTACGACGCCTATTACACCCAGGCGCAGAAGGTCCGGACCCTGATCGCGCGCGATTTCGAGCGGGCGTGGGAGGCGTGCGACCTGCTGCTGACGCCGACCGCCCCGTCGGCAGCGTTCGGGCTCGGCGAAAAGACCGATCCGATCGCCATGTACCTCAACGACGTGTTCACCGTGCCGAGCTCGCTGGCCGGCCTGCCGGCGATGTCGGTGCCGGGTGGGCTCGACAAGGCGGGGTTGCCGCTGGGACTGCAGATCATCGGCAAGCCGCTGGACGAGCAGGGCGTGCTGAACGCAGGTCTGGCGCTGGAAGAGCGGGCAGGCTTCGTCGCGCGGCCGGACGCTTGGTGGTAGACGGTATTACCTGAAAATGGTAATACTCGGCGCATGAGCAAGCAGAGCAATCTCACGGTAAAAGGCCAGGTCACGATTCCGAAGGACGTTCGCGACGCGCTCGGTCTCAAGCCGGGTGAGCCGGTCGAGTTCGACTGGAACCAGAACGGGGAGGCGGTGATCCGCAAGCCCCGGCAGGATGCCGGTGCGTTCGATCGTCGCTATCGCGCGGCCTTGACCAATCTCGATCGGGTGGCGGAGAAATTCAAACATCTCCGGACGGGCGAAGACACCGATGCCTATATGGCCGAGATGCGTGAACCGGTGCCGGAGCCGCGGCCGCTCCCGTGATCTTCATCGACAGCAATATCGTCATCGATCTGATCGAGACCAGTGGCCGGTGGTCGTCATGGTCGCGCGAAGCCGCGGGCAAGGCAATTGCCGAGGGCCCGGTGCTGGCAAATGTCGTCGTCATGGCGGAATGTGCGCCGCGGTTCGAAAGCGTCGATGAGGAATTGTCCTATTTCGATCTTGTCGGGATAAAGGTTGCCGAGATTCCGGCGGCGGCCGCGTTCAGGGCCGGCAGGGCGCATCGGGACTATCGCCGCGCCGGTGGGGAAAGGACCTCGCTGGTGGCCGATTTCCTGATCGGTGCGCACGCATCTGCACTTGGCGCGCGGCTGCTGACGCGCGACAGACAACGCTTCTCTTCCTATTTTCCCGAACTCAACCTCATTACACCCGAGAGCGACAATGGCTGACGCATCACCCTCCACTTACCGCATCCGTGGCGCCACCGGCGATTGGGAGGTCGTGGTCGGCCTCGAGGTCCATGCGCAGGTCACGTCGAACGCCAAGCTCTTCTCCGGTGCGGCGACGGCGTTCGGCGCCGAGCCCAACACGCAGGTGTCGCTGGTCGACGCCGCGATGCCCGGCATGCTGCCCGTGCCCAACCGCGAGTGCATCCGCCAGGCGGTGCGCACCGGCATGGCGATCGAGGCGCAGATCAACAAATGGTCGCGTTTCGATCGCAAGAATTATTTCTACGCCGATCTGCCCCAGGGCTACCAGATCAGCCAGCTCTACCACCCGCTGGTGGGCGAGGGCGCGATCGACATCAGCCTCGACGACAAGAACCCCGACGACGCGACCAAGCGCATCGGGGTCGAGCGCATCCATGTCGAGCAGGACGCCGGCAAGCTGATGCACGATCAGCATCCGACGCGTTCCTATGTCGATCTCAATCGCTCGGGCGTCGCGCTGATGGAGATCGTCTCGCGCCCCGACATGACATCGCCCGCTGAAGCAGGGGCTTATCTGCGCAAGCTCAGGTCGATCCTGCGCTATGTCGGTTCGTGTGACGGCAATATGGAAGAGGGCTCGATGCGCGCCGACGTCAATGTCAGCGTGCGCAAGCCCGGCGACCCGCTCGGCACGCGGACCGAGACCAAGAACGTCAACTCGGTGCGCTTCGTGATGGCGGTGGTCGAGCAGGAAGCGCGCCGCCAGGTCGATGTGCTGGAAGAGGGCGGCCGGATCGTCCAGGAAACCCGGCTCTACGATCCGGACCGGAACGAGACCCGCTCGATGCGCTCCAAGGAGGATGCGCACGATTATCGCTATTTCCCGGATCCCGATCTGCTGCCGCTCGAACTGGACGACGCCTTTCTCGAGGAATGCCGCGCCAGCCTGCCGGAATTGCCGGATGCCAAGCGTCGTCGCTACGAAGCGCTGGGCATCACGCCGTACAACGCGGCGGTGCTGACCGCCGAGGTCGAGGCGGCGCGCTGGTTCGACGCGCTGCTCGACACCGGCGCGAAGCCAGTCGCAGGCGCGAACTGGGTGACGTCGGAGCTGTTCGGCGCGCTCAACCGGCTCGGCAAGGGGATCGAGGAATCGCCGGTCAGCCCGGCCCAGGCGGGGGAATTGCTCGGCCTCGTCGCCGACGGCACGCTGTCGGGCACGCTCGCCAAGCAGGTGTTCGAGATCATGCTCGAAACCGGGCAGGGCGCCGCCGCGATCGTCGAGGAACGCGGCCTCAAGCAGACCAGCGACACTGGCGCGATCGAGGCGGTGATCGCCGAGGTGATGGCCGCCAACGCGGACAAGGTCGCCGAATATCGCTCGGGCAAGGACAAATTGTTCGGCTTTTTCGTCGGCCAGACGATGAAGGCGATGGGCGGCAAGGCCAATCCGGGCGTGGTCAACGACCTGTTGAAGAAGGCGCTGGGCTGAGAAACCGTCTTGCGATCGTAACATTATACTGGCAGTTCTGACCGTAGCGCTTCGGGGGAAGTCGCTGTGGGGGGTGTCTTTTTATTCAGGTGATGGATTCGATCGAGCACGGTACTTTGCCCGGGCTTGGATTGTTGTCGCCCTACTGTGCTCGTCGTAAGTGCGTTTGCATGTGACTCTCCCCGACGTCGCGAAAGAAGTCGAACAATGGAGAATCACATGAAAGGTTTAGTTCTGCTCGGTGTTGGCGCGGCTGCGCTTCTGGTCGGCTGCGCGTCGACCCAGAAGGTGCTCGATAAGGCGCCCACTGCGATCTATCATTCCGACAAGTCGATGGTGGACGTCGCGTTCTGCCTCCAGAACAAGAACAACGTTCCCGCGATGGAACAGTCAGACGGATCGCGCGTGGTTCTCATCAAGAATGGCTATGGCGGGGTCGCCATCGCGCTGACCGTCCGCCAGGATGGCACGGGCAGCAAAACCGAAGTGCGCAACCAGTTCGGCATTATCGGTGCTGCCTGGAAGCAGTGCATCGGCACGCAGGTCGGTACGGCCGGCTGAGCTTTCATGAGGATATGGGCGGGATGGGACTTTAGAATCCCGCCCGAATTGACCAACTCGGCCCGGGACGGCTCTTATCGGGTAAGGACACGCCGTCTTTCCGGGCGAGCAAAGGGCCGAGCTGGCAGATTTCCCCGATACTATCGAACGCTTGGCACCCACCTGCTGTCGGCGTACGCTGCCGTTCGTTAAAGAGAATCGGGGGGGATATGATCGGAAGAACCTTTACTGCGGCGGTTGTACTTGCCTTCGCTACGCCGGCTGCGGCGGAAACACTCAACAATGGTACGATAGTTGCGCTAAGCCAGGCAGGGCTTGGAGACGAGGCAATCATCGCCAAGATCAAGACTTCCGGTGCGAGTTACGATCTTTCAACCGGTCAGATCATTGATCTGAAGAAGCAGGGCGTGTCAGGCCCGGTGATCGCGGCGATGCTGTCCGCGTCGAACCCTGCGCCTGCCGCTGCGGCGTCTTCAATGGATTCGCCCGATCCTGCGATGCCCCATCCTCCTGGAGTCTATTTGTTCGTTGACGGGGCAACCCCCAGCATGAAACGGATCGATGCGACGGTCTCGAACCAGGCCAAAACCGGTGGCATCCTGGGCTATGCGCTGACCAGCGGTATAGCCTCGATGAGCATCAAGGCAGCGATCCCAGGGGAGAGCGCACGGACTAATACGGGCAACGGCCAGCCGGTGTTCTTTTTCTTTTTCGACGAATCCAACCCGGATAGTGCGCGCCAGGCGGTGACTTGGTCGTCGGGGACGAATGCGAGCGTTACGTCGCCGAACGAATTTACCCTGGTAAAGCTGATGCAGAAAAAGGGACGTCGGGAAGCCCGAGTGGGGAGCGTTAACATCGGTGGTGCGAAGACGGGTGTGATGGACAAGGATCAGATCCCGTTTGACTATGATATGGTGCGGCCTGGCGTGTTCAAAGCAACGCCGCGCGTGCGCCTTGGACCGGGCGAATATGGTTTCATGTATGCCATCACTGGAGGCGGGGGCGGCGGTTTCGCTGGCGGCGCGATGACCGCCCGGATCTTCGATTTCTCGGTCCGGTGAGCAGGTCTCTAGTGGCAACGCGGTCATAAGCGGTCGGGCTGGGGAACCAGTCCGAGCCGCTCATGAATCGCCGATTCCTACTGCACGTCGTCCTGGTTCTTGGTCACCTCGCCGGTGCCGCCGACACCGTCGGGGGTGCCCGCATCGGTGAAGGTATCGGGCTCGCGCCCGCCTTCGCCGCGTTCCACGGCATCCTTTCGCGCCTCGACGATCTGCTCGATGTCGCTGCGCTCGTCATTGTCGTTTTCCGGCAGGCTGTCGGGGTGCGGGTCGCGGTCTCGGTCGGTCATGAATCGATCCTTTCATTGCAATGAAGTGTGGCCGATCGGCTGCCCGGGGGCGGGCGATGGCGTGGGCGCGGGCTGGGGTGCCGGCACGTCGATGTCGGGCGGGGTCGGGCCCACTTCGGGCGGCGGTGCGTCGGGCTGGGCCGGCTGGCTCGGCTCGGGTGGAAATTCGGGCGGTGGGGTTGTGGCCATGGACTTTCTCCTTCATGCCACAACGCGCTTGTATCGCGCCGGGTTGCTACGTGCGTGCGAGTTGCTATAGACGCCGCCGACCGGCGGTGTCCCATGCGGGCGTGGCGGAACTGGTAGACGCGCCTGGTTTAGGTCCAGGTATCGCAAGATGTGGGGGTTCGAGTCCCTTCGCCCGCACCAGTCTCGTCGCGCTGGGCGAGGTGCCCGCGACCCGGATTCCCTGAAAAGGCCCAGAGCTAAAAAAGGCAAGTGTTGAAATGCAGACTGTCGAGACGTTGAACGAGGGCCTGAAGCGCGCCTACACGCTGAAGATCACGGCCAAGGACATTGATTCCAAGGTCGATGCCGAACTGAAGCGCGTCGCGCCGCAGGTTCGTATGCCCGGCTTCCGCCCTGGCAAGGTTCCCGCGAACCTCGTGCGCAAGATGCACGGCCCGGCGCTGCTGCAGGACGCGCTCAACACCTCCATCCAGGAAGGCGTGCAGACGCTGATCGCGGAGCAGAAGCTGCGTCCGGCGATCCAGCCTTCGGTCAGCCTCGATGACGGCTATGAACTCGGCCAGGACGCCGAGGTGAAGGTCGAGCTCGAAGTGCTCCCCGATGTCCCGACTCCGGCGATCGACTCCCTGAAGCTCGAGCGCCTGACGGTTTCGGCCGACGATGCCGCGGTCGATGCCCAGCTCCAGAAGTTCGCCGAGCAGCAGAAGCGCTGGGACGAAGCGGAGGCAGATTACGCCGCGCAGACCGGCGATCTCGTCGTGATGGATTTCGTCGGCAAGGTCGACGGCATCGCCTTCGAGGGCGGCACCGGCACCGACATGTCGGTCGAGCTCGGCTCCGGCCGGCTGATCCCGGGCTTCGAAGATCAGGTCGTCGGCGCGAAGACCGGTGAAGAACGCCAGATCAACGTGACCTTCCCGGCCGATTACCAGGCGAAGGACCTCGCCGACAAGGCAGCGACCTTCGATCTCACCATCAAGGCAGTGAAGACCGCCGGCGAGACCCAGATCGACGATACGCTGGCGACGTCGCTCGGCCTCGAGAGCCTCGAGCAGCTCAAGGGCCTGCTCAAGGGCCAGATCGAGCAGGAGCTCAACGGTCTCACCCGCACGCACATGAAGCGCAAGCTGCTCGATCAGCTTGCCGAGGGCCATGATTTCCCCGTGCCGCCGTCGATGGTCGAGGCTGAGTTCGCCCAGATCTGGCAGCAGCTCGAGCATGAAGCGACGCACGAGGCGGATCCCGCCAAGGCGATCGAGGAAATGGAATCGGAGCGCGACGATTATCGCTCGATCGCCGAGCGTCGCGTGCGGCTGGGCCTGCTCCTCTCGGAAATCGGCCAGGCCAATGGCGTCGAGGTGACTCAGCAGGAAATGAACCGCCTGATCGCGCAGGCCGCGGCGCAGTACGGCCCCGAGGATCGCACCCGGTTCATTGAATATGTCCGCCAGGAGCCGATGGCCGCCGCCCAGCTGCGCGCGCCGCTCTATGAGGACAAGGTGGTCGACTGGCTGTTCGAGAAGGCCGAGATCAGCGACCGTGAAGTGACGCGCGAAGAGCTGGAAGCGGCGATCGAATCCGAGGACGGCTTCGCGAGCGGCACGCATCATCATGATCATGATCACGACCATGATCATGACCACAAGCCCAAGAAGAAGGCCGCGGCCAAGAAGGCGGCGCCCGCCGAGGACGCGCCGGCCGAGGCGGAAGCCAAGCCCGCGAAGAAGGCAGCCGCCAAGAAGGCCGAGCCTGCTCCGGAAGCGGCCGAGGAGCCGGTGAAGAAGCCGGCGGCCAAGAAGGCGGCGAAGCCGGCGGCCGAGGAGGCTGTGGCCGACGAGGCTCCCGCCAAGAAGCCGGCGGCCAAGAAGGCCGTAGCCAAGAAAGCGGAATAAGCCGGCGCCGCGGGGATCGGCTGACCTTGCCCATGTCACCCCCAGCCCAGGCCGGGGGGCAGGGGTAAGGGCTTCGCTCCCGGGCGGCGGTCTTTCGCCGAGGAACATCCCGTTCATGACCGAGGCCGCCTTGATCCCCCGCGTTGCAGTCCTGCTGCCCTGCTACAATGAAGAGGCGGCAATCGCGCAGACGGTCGCCGGCTTTCGCGCGGCGCTGCCTGAAGCGACGATCTACGTATACGACAATAACAGCCGCGATCGCACGGTCGAGGTCGCGCGCGCGGCCGGCGCGGTGGTTCGCACGGAGCGGATCCAGGGCAAGGGCAATGTCGTGCGCCGCATGTTCGCGGATGTGGACGCCGACATCTATGTGATGGCGGATGGCGATGCGACGTATGACGCAGCTTCCGCGCCCGCGCTGGTGGCCCGGCTGCTGGATGAGCAGCTCGATATGGTGGTCGGCGCCCGGGTGACCCAGGCGGACGCGGCATATCGTCGCGGCCACAAGATGGGCAATGCGGTCCTGACCGGCATGCTCGCGCGGCTGTTCGGGCGCAGCTTCACCGACATCCTGTCGGGTTACCGCGTCTTCTCCCGCCGCTTCGTGAAGAGCTTTCCGGTGCTCTCGGCCGGCTTCGAGATCGAAACCGAGATCAGCGTGCACGCGCTCGAGCTCAAGATGCCGGTCGGCGAGGTGGAGACGCCCTATTTCGCCCGGCCGGAGGGTTCGGAATCGAAGCTCAGCACCTATGGCGACGGCTTCCGCATCCTGTGGACGATCGTGCAGCTCTACCGGATCGAGCGACCAGTACTGTTCTTCGGCATGATCGGCGCGCTGCTGGCCGGGCTTGCGCTGCTGCTCGGCGTGCCGCTGATCATCACCTATATGCATACCCATCTGGTGCCGCGCTTCCCCACCGCGATCCTCGTGACGGGGCTGGTTATCCTCGCTTCGCTGAACCTGTTTACGGGGCTGATCCTCGATACGGTGGTGCGCGGCCGGCGCGAGGTTCGGCGGCTGGCCTATCTCGCGCACCGGGCGCCGGGGGTTGAAGAGCGACGCGGGGCTTGAACTCGTTTCCGGCAGCGCCGATGTAAGGTACCTACTGGGGCATAAGGATCTAAAGGCACATCATGCACAACCCGTTCGAGACTGGCGACTTCATGCGTCCCCTCACCGCCAACGGCTTTACGGCGCAGGCGCCGCAGGGCGGCCTCGTGCCGATCGTGATCGAGCAGTCGAATCGCGGCGAGCGCAGCTTCGACATCTATTCGCGCCTGTTGCGCGAGCGCATCATCTTCGTGACCGGTGGCGTCGAGGACCATATGGCCTCGGTCATCAGCGCGCAGCTGCTCTTCCTGGAGTCGGAGAACCCCAAGAAGGACATCTTCATGTACATCAACTCGCCGGGCGGCGTCGTCACGGCGGGCATGGCGATTCATGATACCATGCAATATATCCGGCCTCGCGTCGGAACGGTCTGCATGGGCCAGGCCGCCTCGATGGGCAGCTTCCTG
>CAISGR010000214.1 GCA_903884945.1 uncultured bacterium | reverse complement strand
GAGTAACTCTGCCCAGGTCGCCAACCCATCGCCGACTCCGTTGTGACGGCTGCCTATGAATCACACGATCAGCGAAAAGGGAATCCCTCGCGATTCCACCCATCTTGAACACGCTCTAAGTCACGAAGATTGTTGGATTATTGACAACAAAAGTGGGACGCACCGGATCTCCGATACGCCCCACATCAACCTAGAACCTGCGAGGCGGTGTCTCGCTCAGCACGTCACTATTCCAGCGAGACACCGCTGCGATCACCGCCATAATGGATCAGATGCCCAGGGGTCCGTGAGGCAGGCGGCAGCTTCGATTTTCTATTTGTCTGAACCCACGTCATTCGCATTTGGAAAGCGCCGTTCGATCCAATTTATTAATCCCCACATCGCGAAACCATCGATCAATGCAAAGGGCAATGACATGAGACCAAAGCGAAGCTCGGGAACTCGGATTGCTGATAATATTACGATATGAACAACCGCCAATATGGTAATTATGATCCAAAAACGAGGATCACTTCTATTCCATTTAGTCTGGATTATGGATAAAAAGACACCGAATACGATAGAATATGCAAGAGCGCTTTCTAAACTAGAAATGAACGCAAAAAAGAAGAAAGAACAAACAGTCGACAAACCTAAAACGAGATCAGATCGCCTACTTACTGCTCTATATTTTGAAGATGCCATATCAATTCTCAGACATACATTTGTTGTAATCCACGGCTGTTTTAGCCGCATCATACGCAGTCGATGCCGAAAGTGCGACGAAACCGACGCGATGCCCAAGGGCGGAACCCGCCCCGCGTAGCAAGCCTTCTGCTGTGGCACCCAACTTACCAGTATAGGCCAACGCACCTGCTGTTGCGGCGTCGGCAGGGCCTTTGTTGTCGATGACGGCTGCTCCGACCCCAGCCACTCCGATCACCGATCCGGCGATAGCTACAGCAGCCGATCCTTCGGGCAACGCGAAATTGGCAACCCAGCCAAGCGTATCCAAAGCCAATCCAGACTTGTTCTCCCACAGAGCTGAGCCGAGGCATCCAAGCCTGGATTTGGGTTCAACCTTTTGCGGCTGACCACCGCCGCCATTTCCGCCTCCTCCGGTGCCGCCAAATCTAACACCCCCCCCACCGGGAAGATGACCACCACCATTGCTGCGCGGCTCTACCAATACCGAGCAATTCTTCGAGCCTTCCGCGGGGTCGTTGCCATATCTCTGCTCCCATGCCTTGTCGGAAAGTCTCTTGCCGCCGCAAATCCAATCCAGCCCTGACGGATCGATCCCATTGACCGGATCGCTGCCAGCATAATTATACCAGTTCATCCCGTCGCCATAACCGATCGGATCGGTCTGCATGAACCGGCCGAGCCCCGACGAATACATCCGCGCCTTGTAATAATAGAGTCCGAAGTCAGGCAGCCAGGCTTGTCCGGTATATTGAAACGCGCCGACATTGCCGCTGCCCGGCACGCCATATTCGTCATAGCTGTTGGTGCCGATCGCGGTGCCCGAACTGTTCGACACGGCGATCACCGAACCCCGCTCATCGGCATGCAGCCAGCGCCGGTCGCTGGTGCCCGAGCCTTCATACCACACCAGAGGCTCGTCGTCGCCGGGGCCGTAGACATAGCGGCGCTGCATGGTGCCCGAGCCATTATACTCAGCGACCCGCTGCGAGCCATCATAGCCGTAGAGCAGGGTGGTGGTGCCGGTGGTCTGGTAGAGCCGCATCACGGGATCATAGGCCGCCGTCGCGCTCGGCCCGGTCAGCAACAGATTCTCCGAGCTATAGGTGTAGCTGTTATTGCCCGTGCTGGTGAGATTGCCGCGCACGTCATAGCCGACCACCCCGCTGCCGACATTGGTCATCTGGTTCAGGCCGTTGATCGCATAGGCGCGATCGACGTTGGCGCTGCCGGTCCAGGCATAGCTGTCATTCGAGCGGGTAATGCTCGCGATCTGGCTCGCCGGATTATAGGCGAACCCCAGGCTCAGGTCGTTGACGGTGCTCGCCAGGTCGTGCGTCAGCGACGTCAGCCGCGAGACCGGGTCGACGCCATAGCTGGTGGTCGTGCCGTTCCCGCGCGCGATGCCGGTGCGGTTGCCGAGATCGTCATAGCCATAGGTCGCCAGCACGCCGATACCCGAGGTCGCGCCGTTCTCGCGCACTGCGCTCACTTCGCCGGTAACGAGACGGTCATAGGTCACGTAGAAACTATCGGGCCAGACAGTGCTCACGCGGTTGCCCGCGAGATCATAGCCCATCGCGACGGTGCCGAGCGGCGTGGTCTGCGAGACCGCGCGGCCGAGCGCGTCATAGCCGATCGCGACTGAATTGCCCGCGGTATAGGCCGCGGTCAGCCGGTTGAGATTGTCATAGCTGTAGCTTACGTCTGGCTCGCTGCCCGGCAGGTTCTTGAGCGTGACGCGGTTCAGCGCGTCATAGGTGAAATCGATATGCAGGCTGGCATCCCCGGCATAGCCGCGCAGCCGGCGGCTGGTGACGTTGCCGTTCGCGTCATAGACGAACTGCTCGTAATCGGTCGTCGAAATGGTGCCCGCGCCCGCCGTCGTGCTCGGATAGCGCGTCTTCACGAGGCGGTCATAGCCGTCATATTCATAGGTCGTCAGGTTGGCCTGCGCATCGGTCAACGTCGCCAGCGTGCCATTGTCGTTATAGGTGCCGGTCGCGTCGTCCGAGGCGGCCGCCGTGCCATAGGCACTCTGCGTCTTGGTCACCCGCCCGGCGGCGTCATAGCTTGTCTTGCTGATCCGGTCGGGCCCGGCGCTGCCCGTCGTCCCGAGCGTGCAGGCCGACGAAGGCAGCGATCCCCACACCGCGGGGTTCATCCGCAAGGCCGTGCATTCCGGCCGGCCGGCCGCATCATAGCTGTATTGGGCGACCTGATAGGTGGTACCGCCGGCGGTAAGGACATCCTTCGTCTTGAAGTTGTTGGTGTAGATGGTCGTCAGTTGCTGCGCCGAAACGAACGCTGCCCAGTCGGTGTCAGTGGTGCCGTTGACCGTGCCTGTCTCGACCAGCGTCGTGCGGCCGGCACCATCATACGTCACCTTCTGCGCGCGCCGCTTGAGCGCGCCCGCGCCGTCGGGGTCGGCGGAGATCACGCCGACCCGCCGGCGGTCCGCATCGTAGCGATAGGTGGTGGTGTCGGCTGCGCCGGCCAGCGGGCCGTCGACGGTCGACAGATTGCCCATGGCGTCATAGGTGGCGGCGACGGTGGCGGTCAGCGTGCCGCTGCCATTGCCCCGCGCGACGCTCGTGACATTGCCCTGGCTGTCATAGCCGATCGTCGCCTTCACTTCGTCCGCCGTGCCGGCACAGGTCGCGCCGGTCTGGCAGGTCGAGGTGCCGGTCAGCAGATAGATCCCGTTGAGCTGGGTGTAGCTGTAGCGCGTCTCGGGGCGCACCGCCCCGGTGGTCGGGGCCGGCAGCGTCACCGCGGTCACGCCGCCATGCGTGGAATCATAGGTGTAGTTGGTGGTCTTGCCGAGCGCGTCGGTCACGCTGTTGGGCTGGTTGCAGGTGATCGGGTTGGTGCAAGTGGCATCATAGCTGGCCGAGGTGGTGATGACATTGAGCGGCAGCCCCGATTTCGGCACGATGTTGGTCTGTGTCGCGTTGCCGCGTCCATCTAGCGTGTATGCTACGTAATTGCCTTCGGGCTGGGTAATTCTCGTGAGACGGCCATTACTATCATAGGTGTAGCTGATGGTCTTGCCGAGCGCATTGGTGACCGAGGTCGGGCGGCCGATCGCAAGGTCGGACACGATCACATTGGTATGGCTCTGCGCGTCCGTCACCGTCATCGTGGCGGTGGAGCCGCTGACTGTTCGCGCGTAGGTCGTCGCGATCCCGTCGCGCGTGACCGTCATGACGCCGCCCGAGTTGGTAATCGAGAAGCTGGGCGATGCCTCACCCGGGCGCTTGATGCTGCCCGAGGTGACTTCCCACACCTGGCCCGCCATGTCGGTAATGTCGACCGTATCGGCCGCCGGGTACGCATAGCTGATTGTCTTCCCACCGACATTGGCGGACAGCCGCTGATAGAAGCTCGCGGGTGGAGGCGTGCTGCCGGACCCGCCGGAAATCGTCGAATAGCGGAAGGTGATCCCATAGCCGAAATTGTTGGAGATCGACTTCAGGCGCCAATAATAGAGGGTGATCGGCGTGCTGGGAGCATAGACGCCGGCAGGTTGGCTGTAGGTTTGGTAGGTGAGCGTTACTTTCTTGCCGTTGGGGTCGGTGATCGTCGACGGCAACATGCTGCACGCGGTCTGGTTCGGCGGAAGCGTCTGGCAAAAGTTCGAATAGCCCTGGTCGAGCTGGGTCGGGTCGACAAAGGTGACCGTCGTGCCGCCCGCCGCCTGGTAGGTGTAGACGCCGGACGCCAGCGTCAGTGTCGCGCCATTGGCTTTGGTCGGGGACCAGCTCGTGCCCCCCGCAGGGCCGGTGAAATAGTCGAAATAGCGCCCGGCCTGGCCCACCATGATCGTTGCAGTCGTGCCGCTGACCGTCCGCGAGAAGGTGTAACCATCCCATTGCAGCGGATAATTGCCGCTGTTCTGCCGGACCAGCGCCAGCTCGGACTGCCCCGAACCGATCGAGCCCTCGGTAAAGGACAGCACGACGTCGCCCAGCGTAAGGTCCACGCCGTTTGCATCCAGGTTGCGAAAGGGTGGCGATTGCGCGAGGGCCGGCACGGCAAAGCCGGAGCACAAAATGGTCGTGAGCGAGAGAAGGGCGCGGCGCGCCCGACGGCGCCCGACAGTCGTCGAGTTGATCACGATTGGCTATCCTTGATCCGGAAAATGGAGGCCGGGCGGTTCGCCCGTCGGGTCCTGACGCGCTAAGGCGCGCCGGTGACCTTCAGATTCTTGCGATTGTCGGCCGTATCGAACGTGTAGTTCGCCACCACATTGTTGTTCACCGTGCCACTATGCCGCACGAGGATCAGCCGCCCTTTGGCGTCATAGGTGTAGGTGATCGTCTCCGACGCGCTGGCAATGCCGGCCGCCGCGATCAGCGCACCGATCACGACAATCTCCATGATTCGCCTTCGTGGCATGACATTTCCCCCCTCTAAGCCGGCACACCCGCTGTGCGTACAAATGAAGAACAAACCAAATCCAACAATGCAAGCATTTGCTTCGGACCAGCTACCGCCCCGGTTACAGCCCCTTCAAAAGAGAGGAAAGTATTTCGGAAATCCCAGGCTGCGACTCATTCTATCCAAAAGGAGTGGAACAGAGCCAAGCGAGTGCTGCAAGATCGAATTGCCGGGTACAACCAGTCTGGCTATTGTTATTCGGTCGAGCCGCTGCGGCCCGTCGGCGCTGACCCTTGTCCCCGAATCGACATGCGCCCGATTAATCCCCGATCCCTCAGCCCCGCTCCACCGCGATCCGCATCACCAGCGTGATCGTCGCGCCGGGGGCGAGGATATCGAAGACGCCGTCGCGGCGGTTGAAGGCGTCGGGGAGGTGGGTGACCGGCTCGAGGCAGCAATAGTCCTCCCCCTCGGGGAGGTAGAGATGAAGATCGCGCGCGCCCTCGGCCGTCAGCAGCATTTTGCGGGCACCCTGATCGATCGTGGCGCTGCCGTCCCATCCTTCATAGCTGTGATCGATGAAACCGGCCTCGCCGACGCGCCGGCCGTGGCTCCAGTCGCCGAAATGATCGGCGGCGACCGCATGGGTCGGGACCTGGCGCGCGTCGGTCAGCCAGACGCGGCGCGCGCGGAACGCGAGGCGGGTTTCGGGCGTGGCGGGGAAATAGGGGTGGAGGCCGATCCCCGCCGGCATCGGCCCCGACGACTTGTTCGTCAGGCTGAGCGTGACGGTGAGGCCCGCCTCCCCCAGCCCGAACGCCTGCTCGGCATGGTAGCGCCACGGCCAGCCATCGCCCTGGTGGCGGTGCGCCAGCCGGGCGCGATCGTCACGGCGCTCGACCACGTCCCAGCCCTGCTGCCACCCCATGCCGTGCAGGCTGTTGGGGTGATCGCCGAAATTGAGCGGCAGCGCGATGGTACGGCCACCGAAGCTGAAGCGGCCGCCGGCAATGCGATTGGCATAGGGGACCAGCGGGAAGCAGGCGCTGTCCAGCGGATCGGTCGCGCCGGGCGGCGTGGGGCGGAGCACATCCTCGCCCCGGTAGCGCAGCGACCCGATCGCGCCCCCGAGCGCGGGGAGGAGCGCAAGCTCCCATCCCGCGCCCGCAAGGGTGACCATGATCAGCCTTCCATGTCTTCGAGCTCGCGGCCGCGCGTCTCGTTGACCAGCGCCTTCACGAAGAAGAAGGAGATGAGCGCGCTCGCGGCATAGAAGCCATAGGTGATCGGCAGCCCGATGTTGGAGGCGAGCCACGGGAAGCTGACGCTGATCGCGAAGTTCGCGCCCCATTGCGCGAAGCCCGACACGGCGAGGCCGGAGCCGCGGATCTGGGTGGGGAACATCTCGCCCAGCATCACCCACATGATCGGGCCCCAGCTGAGGTTGAACAGCGCCGAATAGGCAAGCGCGCTGGCAAAGGCGAGCTTGCCGATGCCCGGATCCATGTGAAGGCCGGTGGCGCCCATCGTCGCGGTCGAGAAGCAATAAGCCATCGCCGCCAGCGTGACCGCCATGCCGAGCGAGCCGATCAGCAGCAGTGGCTTGCGGCCGATCCGGTCGACGGTGAAGATCGTCAGGATGCATGCGCCGATCGAGACGAGGCCCGAGATGATGTTGATGATCAGCGCGTCGTTCTCGCTGAAGCCGACCGACTGCCACAGCACCGCACCATAATAGAAGACGATGTTGATGCCGACGAGCTGCTGGAACACGGCAAGGCCGATGCCGGCCCAGAGGATCGGGCGGACCTTGCCCTTTTCATCCAGCAGATCGGAGAATTTCGGCTTGTGGTGATCGGCTGCGAGGCTGCCGCGGATTTCGGCGACCTTCTCGCGGGCATGCGCTGCGCCGAACAGCTTGGTCAGCACCACCTCGGCATCAGCATCGCGGCCGCGCAGCACGAGATAGCGCGGGCTTTCCGGGATGAGCAGCAGCGTGAACAGGTAGATCAGCGCAGGAATGACCTGCAGCCAGAACATCCAGCGCCAGGCCGGATAATCGAACCACAGATTCTGCGTCGAGCCGCCGGCGCTGTGCGCGAGCGCGTAATTGGCGAAGAACGCCCCGGTGAGGCCGGTGATGATCATGATCTGCTGGACGCTCGAGAGCCGGCCGCGAATGTTCGCCGGCACGACCTCGCTGATATAGACCGGGGCGAGCACGCTGGCCGCGCCGACGCCGAGGCCGCCGATGATGCGGGCGACGATGAACATGAGCGAGGAGGTCGCCGCGCCCGCGCCGAGCGCGCTGCCGACGAACAGCACCGCCGCGATCATCATCACGCCGCGGCGCCCGAGCCGGTCGGCGAGGCGGCCGGCGATGAAGGCACCGGCGGCGCAGCCGAGCAGGATCGCACCGACATTGAGGCCGGTGCCGAGCTTCGACAGGTCGAACGCCTTTTCCAGCCCCGCCTGGGTGCCGTTGATCACGCCGCTATCATAGCCGAACATGAATCCGCCGATCGTCGCCACTGCCACGATCAGCGCGATAAAGGCGATATTGACCCGCCCTGCGCTAGGTGTTGCCATCGTCCCGTCCCTCTCCGTTTTCGTTCTTGTTGTTGCTAGCGACCCAGCGTCGCGACCTCCGTGACCGGCAGGCCCGGCACGTCGACCTCGAAGGCGAACAGGTCGCCCGCCTCGGGCTGCGCCGCCAGCGCCGCCGCATCGAGGCCCTTGCGGGCGCTCGTGGCATAAGCGGTCTTCAGGCCGGGGCCGCCAAAGGCGAGCTTGGTGATGTTGGAGGCGGGGAGACCGACGGTGCCGACCAGTGTCCCGTCCGGCGCATAGCGCCGCGCGCCCCAGCCGCCCCACAGCGCAGTCCATACACAGCCCTCGCTGTCGACCACCGAGCCGTCGGGCCAGCCCGCGCCCTCCTCGATCGTGACGAAGGGCCGCGCCGCGCCGAGCGTGCCGTCGTCATTGACGGCGACGGCGTGGATCACCTTGCCAAGCGTATCGGTGTGGTAGAGCGTGCGGCCATCAGGCGAGATCGCCGGACCGTTGGTGATGGCGACCGGCGGCAGGCCGGCATGGCGCACCCCGCCTGCATCCAGCATGTAGAGATGGCCGCTCACCTGGCCTTCGCCATCGTCCATCGTGCCGAACCAGATGCGACCCTGCGCATCGGTGGTCGCGTCGTTCAGGCGGTTGCCCGGCAGATGCGGCTCGGGATCGAGCAGCGGCGTGAAGGCGCCGGTGGCCGGATCGAAGCGCTCGATGCCCCGCTGCATGCCGACGATGAAATCACCCGCCTGCGCCGGCAACACCCAGCCGACCTGCGATGGCGCCGGCCAGCTCCGCAGCGTGCCGTCCGCCGGATCGAAGCGGTGGATGCGCTGCTCCTTGATATCGACGAACCAGAGCGCGTTCTCGCGCGCGACCCATACGGGCCCCTCGCCCAGCGTTGCGCCCACGGCGCACGCGCGCTGCGGTGAAGCGATTGTCATTTCAGCGCCATCCTGCATCGACGAAATAGTCATGACCGGTGCACATACGCGCATCGTCCGACGCAAGGAACAGGACGAGCGCGGCAACATCGGCGGGCTGGATGCGGCCGTCGAGGCACTGCGCCGACACGATCTCCGCCTCGCTCTCGGGCGTGTACCATCTTTCCTGGCGCGGCGTCTGCACATTGCCGGGGACGATGGTGTTGACGCGGATGTTCGCGCGGCCGAGATCGCGCGCCATGCTGCGCGTCATGCCCTCGATCGCCGCCTTGGCGGTCTGGTAAAGCACCAGATCGTTCAGGCCGAGATGCCAGCTGATCGAACCGAAATTGAGGATCACGCCCCGGCCGGCGCGCTTCATCGCCGGCACCACCGCCTGAGCGGCGAAGAACTGATGCCGCAGGTTCACCGCCATCCGCTCGTCCCAATATTCCGGGGTGACCTGCTCGATCGTGTGGCGATCGTCATTGGCGGCATTGTTGACCAGGATGTCGACGCCGCCAAGGCCGTGCTCCAGCTCGGCCATGGCGCGCTTGAGGCTGTCGATGTCAGTGAGATCGCAATGGCGGAACAGCGGGGCGTGCGCCGCCCCCGGCGCCAGCCGCTCGACCAGCGCGCGGCTGGGCAGATCGACGATGTCGACGAACGCGACCTGCGCGCCCTGCGCGACGAACGCCTCGACCAGCCCTTCGCCGATGCCGCTGCCCCCGCCGGTGATGATAACGCGCTTGTCGGCCAGGCTGGGATAGGTTGCGCGGGGTTCCCCAGCGACTTTTGCCTGCAGCACGGGTTGGTTCTCCGGAATAGCGTGGATCATGAAGTGGCGAGCAGGCCCCGGCGCGCGAGGTTGCGCATCAGATCGCCGATGCCGAACTGCCAGGGCGCGGCCGCCTTCGAGGTGGTGACGTGGTTGACCAGCCGGCCGATGCGCGGCGCCGAGATGGTGACGAGATCGCCGGTCTTGTGAGTGAAGCCATGGCCCGGCTCGTCGCGATCCTGGGTCGGCGCGAACAGCGTGCCGAGGAACAGCACGAAACCGTCGGGATATTGGTGCTCGCTCATCGTGTGGCGCAACAGCGTCTCGGGATCGCGGCTGATCTGGTTCATCGAGCTCGCGCCGGTGAGGCGATAGCCGTCCGCCCCCTCGATCAGCAGCTCGACCTCAGCGTTGCGGACATCGTCCATGGTGAAGCCGGCATCGAACAGCCGCACGAACGGGCCGAGCGAACAGGAAGCGTTATTGTCCTTCGCCTTGCCGAGCAGCAGGGCCGAGCGCCCCTCGAAATCGCGCAGGTTGACGTCGTTGCCGAGCGTCGCGCCGATAGCGGCGCCGCTCGAATCGGCGAGCAGCACGACCTCGGGCTCCGGATTGTTCCAGGTCGAATCGGAGCGCACGCCGACCTCCCCGCCCCAGCCGATCGTCGAGAGCACGGGGGATTTGGTGAAGACCTCCGCATCGGGGCCGATCGCGACCTCGAGATATTGCGACCACATGCCGTCAGCGATCAGCGTGGCCTTGAGCGCGGCGGCCTCGTCGGACCCGGGCAGGACGGCGCGCAGGCTGCCGCCGATCACCCCTTCGAGCCGCGCGCGCACCGCTGCAGCGGCGCCGGCATCTCCGCGCGCCTTTTCCTCGATCACGCGCTCGAGCGCCGAGACCGCGAAGGTGACGCCCGCCGCCTTGACGCATTGCAGATCGATCGGGCTGAGCAGGCGCCGGGGTGCTGCATCGCCGGCCCCGAGCGCAAGCGATTCGAGCGGGCCGAGCGCCACACCGGCGGATTCGTCGAGCGCCCCGTCCTCGACCAGCGCCGAGACGGTCGGCGCGACCCGGGCCATGTCATAGGCAATGCCGCCGGCGACCAGGACCGGGCTCGGCCCCGCCGCGTCGGCGATCCGGCCGAGGAACCGACCCTCGCGCCAATCCGCTGGCAGCGCATCCGCCACCGTAAAACCCCCGTCAGTCATCCCGCTCCGCTCTGCTGCGATTTTTGATACCGCTACCATCAAACGCCGCCCGGGCCCTGTCAAGGTCCCGTTTGCGCGCGGCGGACGGAGGTGCGCCGACGCGGCAAAGCGATGTTCAGCGGTAACCGGGCTCGTCGAACCAGCCGGCGAAATCAGGCCAGGCGTCCGAAACGCGATCGGGAAAATGCGCCGCGCGCTTTTCGAGAAAGGCACCGACGCCTTCGCGGACATCGGCGCTGGCACCGCGCGACCAGATCGCGCGGCTTTCGATCCGATGCGCCTCCATTGGGTGCGCCAGCCCCAGCCCGGTCCACAGCATCCGGCGCATCAGCGAGACCGATACCGGCGCACTCTCGCCGGTCATGTCGCGGGCAAGCGCCCTGGCGGCAGGCAGGAGCTGGTCAGGTGCGTGGACGCTGCGGACAAGGCCACCCGTCAGCGCCTCGGCCGCATCGAAGACCTTGCCCGAATAACACCATTCGAGCGCCTGGCCGATGCCGACGACGCGCGGCAGGAACCAGGTGGAGGTCGCTTCGGGCACGATGCCGCGACGGGAGAAGACGAAGCCGAAGCGTGCGGCATCGCTGGCGAGGCGGAAATCCATCGGCAGCGTCATGGTAGCGCCGACGCCGACCGCCGCCCCGTTGATCGCGCCGATCACCGGCTTGCGGGAGGCGAAGATGCGCAGCGAGAGAATGCCGCCGCCGTCGCGCACCGCCGGGTTCGACCAGTCGACGCTGCCATCGGCGCACACCGGCGAGTCGCCGCCGCTCCAGCCGCCACGCTGCTCGTAATCGAAGGTCGCACCGCCCGCCGCCAGGTCAGCGCCCGCACAATAGGCGCGGCCGCTGCCCGTCATGACGACGGCCCGCACCGCGTCGTCCGCATCGGTGGCGTCGAACGCCGCCACCAGATCGTCGAGCATCGTCCGGTTGAAGGCGTTGAGCCGGTCCGGCCGGTCGAGCGTAATCGTGGCGATCCCGTCCGCGTCCGTCTCCAGCCGGACCGTCTCGAACGTCCGGCTCAGGCCGGACATTTCGCGCCGCTTTCGATCCAGGCTTTGGTCAGGGCGCCGAAATCGGCCTGGGTGCCCGGCGCGGGCGTGCGGCCCTTGCCCGGATTCCAGCCCCAGCCGACCAGCACGTCAGTCGTGTTGTGCTCGACCAGCTGGTCGAGCGTCTTGTGGCCGTTGCGCGCCGGATCCTTGATCTGGGCGCAGATCTCGCCGAGCGACTTGCCCTCCCAGGCCATCGAGAGCGGCGCGAGCGCCCATTTGCGATTGCCCGGAATGCTGCGCTCGCCATTGGCGAAAAGGACATTCTCGCGGCCGTGGCAGGTGGTGCACTCCATGCCCGACGCCCCGAAATTATAGGGGCCGCGCACCACCGGCGGGCTGTGCGGATGCATGTCGTCGCCCTGGAGCGGGCGATCGGTGCGCGGGTGGCAATTGATACAGCGCGGGCTCTGGATGACCTTACCCATCTCGCGGAACAGCGCGACCGAGCGGGCGTCCGGGTTGGCGATGCCGGCAAAGGCAGCGGGCGGACGAAGCGTCATCGGCGTTCCCCGAGCGAGGATCGCGACCGGCAGCGCCAGGATCGCGACCGCGAGGAGGACCAGCGGATGAGCGAGGCGGCGCAGGTTCATGCATTGTCTCCGTGCGCGAAGGGAAGCCGGCGGACCGCCTTGCCGGTGAGCTTGCGCCAGGCATTGCCGACCGCCGGGGCGAGCGGCGGCACGCCGGGTTCGCCCACCCCGGTCGGGGCTTCGCCGGAGGCGATGATCGCTACCTCGACCTCGGGCATCTCGCCGATGCGGAGCGAGCGATAGGTGTCGAAATTGCCCTGGGCGACGGTGCCGCCCTTGCCCAGTACCAGCTCGGCATAAAGCGCATGGCCGAGCGCGAAGCCGATCCCGCCCTCCATCTGGGCGCGGATGATGTTGGGGTTGACCGCTACACCGCAATCGACCGCGCACCAGACCTTGTGCACCTTCGGCAGGCCATCGGGGCCCTGGGACACCTCGGCGATCTGCGCGACATAGGTGTTGAATGCCTTGTGCGTGGCGACGCCGCGCGCGCGGCCCGGCGGCACTGGACCGCCCCATTTCGCCATTTCCGCGACGCGGTTCAGCACGCCCTTCTCGCGCGCTTCCTTCATCAGCGCGAGCCGCCCCTGGACCGCATCCTTGCCGCCCAGCGCCAGCAGTTCGTCGATGAAGGTCTCGACGACATAGGCGGTATGGGTGTGGCCGACCGACCGCCACCAGTTGGTCGTCACCGGGCTCTTCATCACATGGGCGCCGACGCGGTGGTTGGGGAACTCATAGCTTCCCTCCGACGCGCCTTCGGTCATTGTCGAATCGACGCCGTCCTTGACGATCATCTTCTCCATCGCCGTGCCGATGACGAAGGATTGCGCCGCGATCACCTGGTCCCAGGCGACGATGTTTCCCTTTGCATCGAGACCGCCGCGCAGCTTGTGGACCACCATCGGCCGGTAATGGCCGCCACGGATATCATTCTCGCGGGTCCAGAAGAACTTGACCAGCGAGGCGGCGCCCCAGGCCTTGGCGACGGCCCCCGCCTCCATCGGAAAGGCCATGTCGGAGGTCGTTCGGCGGCCGAAGCTGCCCCCGGCATATTGCTGGTGCAGCACTGCCTTTTCCGGCGGGATGCCGAGCACGCCGGCGATGATGCTGGTTTCGGTCGCCTGGAACTGGGAGCCCATCCAGACATCGAGCCGGCCGTCCTTCACCTCCATCACCGCATCCATCGTCTCCATCGGCGCATGGACGAGATAGGGCAGCTGATAGGTGGCCTCGAGCGTCCTCGCCGCGCCCTTCAGCGCGGCTTCGGGATCGCCCTTCTTCTCGACCTGGAGGCCGGGCTGCTGGACCTGCGCGACATAGGCGCGGAACATTTCCTCGCTCGAGCGGCGCTCGGCGGCGGCAAGGTCCCAGTCGACCTTGAGCGCGCTGCGGCCGCGCATCGCGGCATAGCTGTCCTTCGCATAGACGACGACACCCGAGGGCACCTGCCTGACCGCGACGACCCCCGGGGTCGCCAGCGCCGCGCTGTCATCGACCGACTTCACCGTGCCGCCGAACACCGGCGAATGCAGGATCACGGCATGGACCATGTCCGGCCGGGAGATATCGAGCGTGAACATCGCCTGGCCGTTGGTCTTGACCAGCGTATCGACCTTGGGAAGATCAGTGCCGATCAGCGTCCACTGATCCGGCGTCTTGAGCACCGGCTTGGCCGGCGGGGTGACCGCTGCCGCTGCCGCCGCGAGTTCGCCGAAATTTGCCTTGCTCGCGCCATGGCTGACGACGCCCTTCGATACCTTCACCTCGGTCGCGGGCACGCCCCAGCGCTTCGCCGCCGCCTCCACCAGCATCGCCCGCGCGGTAGCCCCGGCGCTGCGCATCTGCATGAAGCTGTTGGCGATCGCCGTCGATCCGCCCGTCGCCATCGTGCCGAAGAACAGGTTGGCGTAGAGCTTGTCGTTGTTGGTCGCGTGCTCGATGCGGATCTGCGCCCAGTCGGCATCCATCTCGTCAGCGGCGAGCGTCGCGAGGCCGGTGGCAGGACCCTGGCCGAATTCGACATGCTTGATGACGATCGTGACGAGATTGTCCGGCGAGACGCGGACAAAGGCGTTGGGCTGGAACGGCGCGTCGGTCGCGACCGCGGCGAGCCCGCGCCCGACCGGCAGCGCGAGACCGATGATGAGGCCGCTCGACTGGAGAAAGGCGCGACGCGACGGGGTGAAGACAGTCATGCGCTCGTCTCCATCGCCTTCGCGGCATCATGGATCGCCTGGCGGATGCGGACATAAGTGGCGCAACGGCAGATATTGCCGGCCATGCCCTGATCGATGTCCTGATCGGTCGGCTTCGGCTTGGCGGCGAGCAGGCCGATCGCCGACATGATCTGGCCCGACTGGCAGAAGCCGCATTGCGGCACGTCGATCGCGACCCACGCAGCCTTAACCGCCTCGGCACGCTTGTCGGTCGCGCCCTCGATCGTGGTGACCTTGCGACCGGCGATCGTGCCGACCGGGGTAACGCAGGAGCGGCGGTTCTTGCCGTCGAGGTGCACGGTGCAGGCGCCGCACTGGGCGATGCCACAGCCATATTTCGTGCCGGTGAGCTTCAGGTGATCGCGCAGCACCCAAAGCAGGGGCGTGTCGGGATCGCCGTCGAACGAGGTCTTGACCCCGTTCAGAAGGAACTCGGTCGCCATGCAGCGTCTCCCTGTAAGCAAGCAAGGCGTTGAATAGGCGCGGCGCCCCGGATCGCGCAACCGAAAGGAGCGGCCGTGTAACGGCTTTTTAGGTCGTGGGCAGTGATAAGCGCGGGGTTCGATCTCCAGTGCGCAGGCCCCAAAACACCCGATGCTCCGCTTTCCGCTCATCGCCCCGAACCCGCCGCGCCTCAGCGCGCATCCCGACGGCCTCCGCCGCGTCGAGGAATCGGGCATCTTCAGCAACAATGGCCCCGAGGTGCGCGCGTTCGAGGCGGAAGCGACGGCGCAGCTGTTCGGCGGGCGCGGCGCGAGCCTTGCGGTGGCCAATGCCACGCTGGGGCTGATGATCGCGATCAGCGAGGCCGCTGGGGAGCGGGCGCAGGGCGAGCGCTTCGCACTGATGCCGGCGCTGACCTTCGCCGCCACCGCGCAGGCTGCGCTCTGGGCAGGGCTGACGCCGCTGATCTGCGACATCGATCCGGACGACTGGGGCGCGTGCCCCGCCGCCGAGGAGCGGCTGCTCAACCGGTACGGCGCGAAGATCGCCGCGCTCGTGCCCTATGCCACCTTCGGCAACGCGATCGACCTCGATCGCTATGCCTGGCTGCAGCGCCGCCACGGGGTTGGCGTGGTCGTCGACGCGGCGGCCTCGCTCGGCACGATCGACGAATGCGGCGCGGGCTTCGGCGCCGACGCACCCTTTGCCACGGTCTATTCGATGCACGCGACCAAGACCTTCGCGGTGGCCGAGGGCGGGCTGATCCATTCAGGCGATACGGCGCTGATCGGAAAACTCCGCGCGATGGCCAATTTCGGGTTCGAAAGTGGGCGGAGCGCGACGGTGGAGGGGCTGAACGCCAAGCTGCCCGAGGTGCTGGCGATGATGGCCCGCGCCAAGCTCGCCGGGATCGAGCCGGTCTGCGACAACCGCGCAGCGATCGAGCACGCCTATCGCCAGTCGCTGCGCGGGGTGACCCTGCAGCACGTCGCCGGGCGCCGGCGCGCGAGCCAGTTCATGCCGGTGCTGCTCCCCGCCGGCCTGAGCGGACGGCGTGACGCGATCATCGCGGCGCTGGCCGAGGCCGGGATCGGCGCGGGCTGCTATTTCAGCCCCCATCTGGGCGAGCAGCCGCTGTTCCGCGCGACCGCGTCGATCGAGCCGACCCCGGTTGCCGATGCCGTGGCGGGTCGCCTCGTGTCGCTGCCGATCACCGACGCGATGCAGCCGGACGACGCCGCCACGATCGCCGCCGCCTTCAACGCGATCTGCGCGCGCGAGACGGCCTCCCGCCCGCATGCCGTTCCACGCGCACCAACGATCGCCGCGATGCTGATCGTCGGCGGTGGACCAGCCGGAACCGCGCTGCTTACCGCGGCGAGCAAGCAGGGGCGGTTGACCGAACTGGCGCGCGCCGGCCTCGTCCTGGTCGATCGCGACGCAGTGATCGGCGCCGGGCGGCTGGGCCAGTATGCGATCAATTCGGACAGCACCGCGACGACCTTCCTGAGCGCCGTGAAGGACAATCGCCACCCGGAGATCGCTGCACTTGCCGACGGCCCGATCGGGCGCACGATCGCGCAGCACGACGGGATCGACGGGGTCCCGCTGGTCGAGGCCGGACGACTGGTCCGCGCCACCGGCGCGCGGCTGGCCGACATCGTGACCACGCATGGCGGATCGGTGCTGACCGGCCATGAAGCACTGGGTACGGCGCGCACCGGCGACGGCCTCTGGCGCACGCGCCTGCGCCGCCTGGCCGACGGCGCCGAGATCGAGGAACTGTCGCGGTCAGTCGTCATCGCCACCGGCGGGCACCAGCCGCTCGACCGGCTGGTGACGCAGCGCGTCGCGGGCGTGCCGCTGCTGGCCGCGACCGGCCACCGGCTGATCCAGTCGGACGAAGTACTGACCGAGGGCGGCATGGCGCATGTCGCCGACCTGCTGTCAGGCAGGCGCAACCCGCGCATCGCAGTGATCGGCGGATCGACCAGCGCGATCGCCGCCATCGTGCTGCTGCTGAAGAGCAGGCCGGCCCTGCCCTTCGGCGCGGGCGGCATCACCTTGCTCCATCGGCGGCCGTTGCGCCCCTTCTATCCCTCGGTCGAGGCAGCGCAGGCCGAGGGCTTCGCCGATTTCGGACTGGACGATATCTGCCCGGTCAGCGGCTTCGTCCATCGGCTGGGCGGGTTCCGGCTGGAAGCGCGCGAGCTGGTGCTGCGCATGCTCGGCGTGGACGGCCGCGTGCCCGATCCGCGCGTCGCGACCCACCAGCTGACCGAGAACGACGGGGCGGCGCGCACGCTCCTGGCCCAGGCCGACCTGGTGATCGCGGCGACGGGATATCGCCCCCGCGCACTGCCGGTATACGCCGCCGCCGGGGGGCCGATCGCACTCGCCGCCGAGCGCGGCGGGGCAATGGTCGATCGCCATTGCCGGGTATGCGACGCGGGCGGCGCGGCGATTCCCGGGCTCTACGGCATCGGCCTGGCCGCCGGCTTCGTGCCCTGGGGCGCGATGGGCGGCGAGCCGAGCTTTCGCGGGCAGGCGAACGGGCTGTGGCAATGGCAGAACGATGTCGGGATGATGATCGTCGACCAGGTGCTCGGCGCCGAACAGCGGGCGGTCGCATGAGCACGCCCGCCATCAGCGTGATCATGGCGGCCTATAACGGCGCCGGGCTGATCGTGGAGACGCTCGAGAGCGTGAAGGCCCAGAGCTTTACCGATTTCGAGGTGATCATCGTCGACGATTGCTCGACCGACGACACGCTCGCGGTCGCGCGCGACTTCGACGATCCCCGCATCCGCGTGATCGCCGCCGACAGCAACCAGGGCGTCGTCGCCGCGCGCAACCGGGCCGTCGCGGAAGCGCGCGGTCGCTATATCGCGACGCTCGACCATGACGACCTGTGCCATCCGGAGCGCTTCGCGCGGCAGGTCGCCTATCTCGAGAGCCATCCAGGCACGGTGCTGGTCGGCACCGCCGCCGCCATTCTGGAAAATGGCATGATCCTGCCGGGGTCGCTCGCGGCGATTACCACGCCGATGCTGATCGAATGGCTGCTGCGGATCGAGAATCCGCTCGTCTGGTCCTCGGTGATGATGCGCGGGGACGCGGCGCGGCGGCTTGATCCCTTCACCCGGCCCGAAATGGTCTTCGCCGAGGATTTCGATGTCTATCACCGCATCGGCCGGCTCGGGACGATCGCGCGGCTCGACGAGGAGCTGGTGACCTATCGCCGCCATACCGGCAGCGCGTCCCAGCGCCATATCGACGCGATGACCGGGCGTGCGACCGACGTGCTGGCGGCCGCCTATGCCGAGCTGTTCGGCGACGAGGCAGTCGGGATCGCCGACCTGATCGTCCGCCATGTCATGGGCCAGCGCCCCGTGCCCGACCGCAAGACCTTCCAGCGGCTGGGCGACGCCCTGGTCTCGCTGCAGGACGACTTCCTCGAAACGCGCCGCCCCGATTCGCACAGCCGCAGCCTGATCCGCTGGGAGACGGCGCGGCGCTGGGCGCGGATCTGCCGGATCGGGCTGCGCACCGGGCAGATCGACCTGGTCGACGCCGTGGCGGTGCGGCCCGACCATCTCGGCCTCGGCTATGCGGGGATCGACGAACTCGTGATGTCCCGCCTGGTCGGGCGCGCCCGCTCGATCCAGCGGCGCCTTGCCGGACGCATGGCCGGCTGACGCGCCAGAGGCCACCCCCGCGCCGGCGGCGGAGACCGCTCCCGCCCCGCGCGGCGCGAGGCTATTTGCGCTCCATCCGCGTGACGCGGCCGACGCTGGTATCACCCGCCCACAGGTTATTCTGCTTGTCGAAGACCCAGTAGCTGGCCTCGATGAACTGCCCCTTGCCGATGCCCATGCCGTTGCCGACGGCACCGACCACATTGCCGTTGCGATCGAGCTTGAGGAACTGGCCGTCCTGGCCGCTCGCCATCCAGGGATTGCCGGCGCGATCGAACTGGATCGCGCAGACCAGGTTGCGGGTCTGGATCGTGCGCAGGAACTGGCCGGCGCTGTTATAAATCACGATGCGATAATCCTCGCGATCGCCGATCCAGACGTCGCCGGTCTTCGGATCGATCCCCAGCGCATGGGCATTGACGAACTTGCCCTCACCGACATTGTGGCCGAACCACTGGCCGATATAGTTGCCGGCGCGATCGAGGTGCAGGATGCGCGCGGCGCCGATATTGTTGGTGGGATCATCCGAATCGACGACATTGGGGCTCTCATTGCCATGGCCCTGGGCGATGTAGGTGTCTCCCTTCGGCCCGAAGGCGATCATGACCGGCTCCCACAGCAATCGCTGCCCCCTGGCTTCATCCCAGTCGCCGGGGTGACCGGGCGTTCCGATCGTCTGGAGCAGCTTGCCCTCGGGACTGACCTTTTTCGCGGTGCCGTTGGCGGTATCGAGCACCCAGATATTGTCCTCCGCGTCGATCGCCATGCCATGGGCCTTGTCGGCATGGCCGATCACATCGTCGCCGACGGACAGAGTGAGCTGGCCGGCGGGCGAATAGCGCATCAGTTGCGGATTGCCGGCCGGCCGGCGCTGATAGACCCACAGGTTGTTCTTGGAATCGAGCGCGACAGCGGGCACCCCGCCGATGCCGGGCGGAAGCTGAATCGGATAGCTGAACCGGTAGCCGAGCTTCTGCTCCCACTGGACGCGCTGCATGTCGCCGCGCTTCGGTCCATTGCGGTTCTGGCACACCGTGGTGTGGCTGCAGCCCTGGGTTGGCCGCGCGCCGGCGGCGAAGGGTGCGGGTGCTCCCTCGGGCCGCGGTACGATGGTCACCACCCCGTTCGCATCGACCGAGGTACGGCCACCCGGATCGGGATAGGAGCCCTGCAGGAACCAAGCGGGTGACCCGTCTGCTGCGGGGCCCCTGGTTGGAGGCGCGGTCTGGGCGGCGGCGCTCGCCACGAACAGGGCGCCGCCGAATGCCGCGACAGCCCCGGCTGCAAGGCTAAATCTCTTCATTTCTCTCTCCTGATTCAATTGTTTAACGTTATCTCTCGGGCGGCGGAAGAACGGGTGTGATTGCTATCTGCTGAGCGCGGTGGCGATGGCGCCAGCGTTCGGCTTCCTCACCTGCGACTTATTCCGCTTCATATTGCATACAATATACTAATATTGCATGCATCAAGTCATTCGCGACTTCTGTCAAGAAACCCTGGGCGCACTGGCATCGGCTTCGCTCTTGCGCCATCATTGGTCGCCGACTCGCCCGGCACCGTGCATGCAACTTTTCGATATCGTATATGATTGCATGCAATGACTATATACTATTGATTTCTAGGTCCAAAAGCGCACTATTTCCGCGATGATCGCAGGCTCGGAGGGCGACGGGGCACGATCACCGCCCAATCCTGCCGTGCAGGAAGGGGGGCAGGCGCGCTTGATAAGTCCGGACCGGGTCTTTAGGTAAACGCCGTCTCACGATGAAGACCGCAGAAAACACTATTGGGCGCTGAGATAATGAGCCGAACCGCAAAAGCCGGTACCAAGACAAAGGCCGTTCGCGCAAAGAGCCCGCTCAAGAACGGCGCAATTTCAAGTCCGCGCAAGGGACGGCTTCGTCTTGATGCGGTCGCGACAATTCGGAAAATGATCCTGCTGGGCGAGTTGCCGCCGGGCGAACGCTTGCGCGAGGTGGCCCTGAGCGAATCGCTGGGCATGTCGCGTACGCCGATTCGCGAAGCGTTCCGGACGCTTGCCGCTGAAGGGCTGATTGACCTCCTCCCCAATCGCAGCGTGATCGTGAGCGTTCCGGACAAGTCGGAAGCAGCGGATGTCTTCACCGTACTCGGCGTGCTCGAGGGCTTGGCGGGACAACTCGCCTGCCGGCGCATGACCGCCGACCAGATGGAGGTACTAGACGAACTCCAGGCGGATCTGGAGAGCTATTTCGAAAAATCCGACCGGCTGAGCTATCTCGAGGCCAACCGCCTGATCCACGAGCATATCATCCAGGCGGCAGAAAGCCCCTCGCTGATGCTCGCCTGGCGGCTGCTGCTGCCGCGCGCCGAGCGCGCACGCCATGTCACCACGCTCGACCATGAGCGCTGGGCCGAGGCCTTTGCCGAGCATCGCGAGATCAACGCCGCGATCCAGGCACGCGACGAGAAGCTGCTGAAGCAACTGCTCGAGAACCACTTCGCCAAGGGAGTGGAGAGCATGAAGAAGAACGAGGCCCGCGAACGCGCCAACCGGCGCGCGGCGCGATACGCCGAGGTCGCCAACTGACTGCATCCCGGCGCGACCCGCCTTCCCTCAACCGATGACAGCGCCGGTACAACTAAGCCGGAATCGGTTGTGTGTATGCAAGATGATTGATATGCATACATCAAATCGAGCGATCCCAGCTCGACGTCGGGGAGGTAAAGGGTGCTCGATCTGCTCCCGCAGGATTATCAGCAAGCGATACTCGTCGGCCGGCTGGCGACCGGGGATGGCCCGATCCCGATCGCCCTGATCGCGGGCCGGGCGTTCGATCTCTCCGCCCACACGCCTACCGTCGCCCATCTGCTGGAAGCGCTGCCGCCGGGCGCGCCACTGCCGACCGGGCGCGACCTCGGTCCGGTGGAGGCGCTCGACCTGCGCGCCGCCTGGGACCCGGGCGGACCGGGCCGGTTGCTGGCCCCCATCGACCTTCAGTGCATCAAGGCATCGGGTGTGACCTTTGCGGTCTCCGCGCTCGAACGCGTGATCGAGGAGCGCGCGCGGGGCGACGCGGGCGCCGCAGCGCAGTTCCGCAGCGAAATCCAGAACAGGATCGGCGGCGACATCCAGTCGGTCGTACCAGGATCAACCGCCGCGACCGAGTTGAAGGCGATGCTGATCGCAAGCGGTGCCTGGTCGCAATATCTCGAGGTCGCGATCGGCCCCGATGCGGAGATCTTCACCAAGGCTCCGGTCCTGTCCGCAGTGGGGAGCGGGGCCTGGGTCGGCATCCGGAGCGATTCGCACTGGAACAATCCGGAGCCGGAAGTGGTGATCGTCGCCGATTCCACCGGCAGGG
>CAISGR010000213.1 GCA_903884945.1 uncultured bacterium | reverse complement strand
CGCTGATCGGGCTCAAGGAGAACGTCATCGTCGGCCGGCTCATCCCGGCAGGCACCGGCGCAGGCATGAACCGCCTGCGGGTCGCGGCTTCCAGCCGCGATGCGGCGCTCCGTGTGCAGCAGCGCCGTCTCCAGGAGGTGCTGATCGCACCGGACTCGGCGGCGGAAGAGCATGCAGCGGAACTGGCTCGTTCGGTTCGTGACTCGGCCGGCACCGGCGACGATGCGCTGGCGGCGGTAACCACGAGCGGTCACGGCACCGACGCGGACGCCGGCGACTATCTCAACAAGTAAGCCTGCCTTCCTCTCGCCCTGAACGGGGCGAGAGGGACAGCAGCCCCCAAAGAAGCCGCCGTCCGGAGATCCGGGCGGCGGCTTTTTTGGTCCTGCGCGACGCCCGAAGACGCCCGGCCCGTAAGCGTGGCCTGAAGACCGCGGGCCGGTGATAACCGGGTGGAGTGCGGTCCGGCGGCTTTAGGAGAATTAAGCTACGATCGCCGTCAGCCACACTATGCCGAAACCGCCCGTCGCGCGACGCTGTCGATCCTGCCTGCGACCTGTCGCCACACACCGGCCGGCAGGTCATGCCCCATGCCATCGATCATCAGGAGTTCGGCCGCCGGGATCGAAGCGGCCGTGTCTCGGCCGCAGGCGGGCAAGAACAACGGATCATCACTGCCATGAATAACCAGCGTAGGCGCGGTCACGCCTGACAACCGGGCGCGCCGATCTCCCGCCACGCCGACAGCAGCAATCTGGCGTCCAGTTCCGGCGGGATCATAGGCACGGTTGAGCTCTTCCGAGACCATCGCATGATGAGCTTCCTCGTCGAAAGGGTAACCCACCCCGGCAATATGTCGGGCGAAGGCTGAACTCCTCGACAGGAAGCCCGCACGATCGGAGTAAGGGTCGGGCATGGGCTGCATCATCATCGCCATGGCGTCCGGAGCAGCATGCGGGAGCGCCGGATTGCCCGTGCTCGACATGATCGAGGTCAGCGAGAGGACGCGACTACCATGCTCGCTGGCCATGATCTGAGCGATCATCCCTCCCATGGACCGTCCAACGACATGTGCTTGCGCAACCCCCAGCGCGTCGAGCAATCCGATCGCGTCTGCCGCCATGTCGTAGAGCGTGTATGGCACCTCCGGTCGGTGTCCAGCCTGAAGCGCTGAAGCCAATGCGCCGAAATCCACGGCCGGTTGCGCGTCGAGATGCGTCGAATAACCCGCGTCACGATTGTCGAAGCGGACGACGCGATAGCCTAGCGCCACCAGTTCAGCGCAGAACGGGGCGGTCCAGCGGATCATCTGGGTGCCGAGTCCGGCGATCAGGAGGACCACCTCACCGTTTGTCTCGCCGAAGCTCTCCCAAGCCAATTCGATTCCATTTGATTTGGCGATGTTCATGCAGCGACATTCCCTCTCGTTCGGCGGTTCGCCGCAATCGTTCGCGCCGGCCTGCACCTACTAGAGGGAATTGCTGGCAGATGACACGATCCGGAATCAGGAACGACGATTCTGCGGACCTGTCTCCGCTAGTGAGACCAATTGCGACATGGCCTATGCTGCTTCGGCGATGGGTTGCTCGTTAGCCCGGCGCCAGTTCCATGGCATGAGTTCGTCCCGGCGAGCGGCGACGTGAGCCTTTGCGCTATTCGACCTGGCTGACGTCGCGGACGGCGCCCCGCGCGGCATTGGTCGTGAGCGCGGCATAGGCGCGCAGCGCGGCCGACACCGCCCGCTTGCGCCCGAACGGCTTCCAGGCCGCGGCGCCTTTCGCCTCCATCGTCTCGCGACGCCGGGCGAGCACGGCGTCGTCCAGGTCAAGGCGGATCGCGCGGTTCGGAATGTCGATCAGGATCGGGTCGCCTGTCTCGACCAGCGCGATCAGGCCGCCCTCGGCCGCCTCCGGCGACACATGGCCGATCGAAAGCCCCGAGGTGCCTCCCGAGAAGCGGCCATCGGTGATGAGCGCGCACGCCTTGCCCAGTCCCTTCGATTTCAGATAGCTCGTCGGATACAGCATTTCCTGCATCCCCGGCCCGCCCTTCGGCCCCTCGTAGCGGATCACGACGACGTCCCCCGCCTTCACCTCGTTGCCGAGGATTCCGGCAACCGCGGCATCCTGGCTCTCATAGACGCGCGCGGTGCCATGGAAGGTGAGGATCGACTCGTCCACGCCGGCGGTCTTCACGATGCAGCCCTCGGGCGCCAGATTGCCGTACAGGACGGCAAGCCCACCATCCTTCGAAAAGGGATGCTCGGCAGAGCGGATCACGCCGGCCTCGCGATCGAGATCGAGCTCGTCCCAGCGCGCCGACTGGCTGAAGGCGGTCTGGGTCGGCACGCCACCCGGCGCCGCCCGGAAGAAAGTTCGCACCTCCTCGCTCTCGGTGCGGCTGATATCCCAGCGCGCCAGGGCATCGGCCATGGTGGGGGCGTGAACGGTCGGCAGGCTCGTATCGATCAGCCCGGCCCGCTCCAGTTCCCCCAGGATCGACATGATCCCCCCCGCGCGGTGGACGTCCTCCATATGCACGTCGTTCTTGGCCGGCGCGACCTTGCACAGGCAGGGAACGCGCCGCGACAGCCGGTCGATATCGGCCATGGTGAAATCCACCCCGCCTTCATGCGCGGCCGCCAGCAAGTGAAGCACGGTGTTGGTCGAGCCGCCCATCGCGATATCGAGGCTCATCGCATTCTCGAATGCGGCAAAGCTGGCAATCCCGCGCGGCAGGGCGCTTGCGTCGTCCTGCTCGTACCAGCGCTTTGCCAGGTCGACGATCACATGGCCCGCCTCCCGGAACAGCCTCTCGCGGTCGGCATGGGTCGCGAGCACCGAACCATTGCCCGGCAGGGAGAGCCCCAACGCCTCGGTCAGGCAGTTCATCGAATTGGCGGTAAACATCCCCGAACAGGATCCGCAGGTCGGGCACGCCGAGCGTTCGACGCTGGCGACTTCAGCATCACTGTAGCTCTCGTCGGCGGCCACCACCATCGCATCGACCAGGTCGAGCGCGCGGCTCTTGCCCTTCATCACCACCTTGCCGGCCTCCATCGGGCCGCCCGACACGAAGATCGCCGGGATGTTGAGCCGCATCGCCGCCATCAGCATGCCCGGCGTGATCTTGTCGCAATTCGAGATGCAGACCAGCGCGTCGGCGCAATGCGCATTGGCCATATATTCGACGCTGTCGGCGATCAGGTCACGGCTCGGCAGCGAATAGAGCATGCCGCCATGGCCCATCGCGATCCCGTCATCGACCGCGATCGTGTTGAATTCCTTGGCGACCCCGCCGGCCGCCTCGATCTCGCGCGCGACCAGCTGGCCCAGGTCCTTCAGGTGGACATGGCCCGGCACGAACTGGGTGAAGCTGTTGACGACAGCAATGATCGGCTTGCCGAAATCCTCGTCCTTCATGCCGGTGGCGCGCCACAGGCCGCGTGCGCCGGCCATGTTGCGGCCATGGGTGGTGGTTCTGGAGCGATATGCCGGCATGGTCGGGGCCCTCGAAAAATGTCCCTTGTCGCATCCCGCACTAACCGATCGTTGTAAAATATATTAATAAGCCCCTATTAAGTCACACAGGATATCAAGAATGGACGTTCGCCAGTTGCGGCATTTCGCGGCGGTCGCGGAGACGCTCCACTTCGGGCGCGCGGCCGAGCATCTCCACATGACTCAGCCCCCGCTCAGCCAGTCGATCATGGCGCTGGAACGAGACCTCGGCGCCCCGCTGTTCACCCGCACCAAGCGGCACGTCGCCCTCACCCCGTTCGGCGCCCAATGGCTCGTGCACGTCCGGGCTGCGCTCGACGCCCTGAACGCCCTGCCCGAAAGCGCGCGGCGCCTGCGCGACGGCACGGCGGGACAACTCGGGCTCTCCTTCGTCAGCACTGCTGACTACAGCATCCTGCCGTCGCTCGTGCGCCGGTACGCGGCGCTCTTTCCCGATGTGGAAATCGACCTCACGGAGGCGACGAGCGACGTGCAGATCCCCGCCCTGCTCGACGGCCAGGGCCATGCCGGCATCATCATTCCGCCCTCCGACGGCAGCCTGCCCGACGCCCTGTGCTATCGCCGGCTGGTGTCCGAGCCACTGGTCGCCGCCGTCCCCGAACGCTGGCTGGCCGAAGGGCGCCTACCCCTCGTCGCCGGCAGGCTTGCCATCGCGGCCGTGCTCGAATCACCGCTGATCCTCTTTCCGCGCCGGGTCGCGCCGGCCTTTCACGATCTGGTCACCGGCTATTATGCCGCGCATGGCGGGCAGGCGCGGATTGTCCAGCGGGCCATCCAGATGCAGACCATCATCAGCCTCGTCTCCGCCGATCTCGGGATCGCGCTCGTCCCCGCCTCGCTGCGCAACCTGGCGCGCGCAGGGGTCCGCTATCTCGACCTGGAGGCGCCGTCGCAGTTGCTGGAGACCGGGATCGTCTGGCGCCGGGGCGACTCCACCCCGACGCTCGGGCAATTGCTGCGGATCGTTGCCGGAGACGATACCGCCGATGCGTAGCAGCGCGGCGACATAACCGGGTCGATTCAAGCGTCTCCCTTTCGCCACTAGCACCGTTTCATGACGACGTGTTCCGACCAACCAAATTCCCTGTTCCGACCCATAAATTCCCTGTTCCGCCAGAACAGGGAATTCTGCCGATAATCATCTGATAAACAACGAGAAATTCTACGACTTATCGGCCGGAATCGGCCAGGAAAATTCAAAATTCCCTGTTGTCGCACCGGAACAGGGAATTTGCCCGGCGGAGTCGATCCCGCGAAGGGTCCGCCCGAAGCCCGGTTGACGGCGCCGCACCCCGCGGCAATGTGCTCCATCAGAAGCGCTGGATCGCGCCGCTCCCGGGAGAGACACAGGCATTCTCAAGGAGGGGCTCCCTTGCTTCGTCGCATCTCTACCTGCGTTCGCGCCCTGCTCGCCCTGGCGGTCCTCGTCGCCGCCCCGGCGCTCGCGCGCGACAACGCCCCGGACCGGCCACGGCGCCTCGTGCTGGTCGACGACGATTTGATCGGCCTGAACGGCGTGCCCGTCCTGCTGCTGCAGGCCCCGGACGTCGAGATACTCGGCATCACCACCACCAGCGGATCGGTGTGGCGCGACACCGCGACGGCCTATGCGCTGCGCACGCTTGAGATCCTCCACCGGACCGAGATCCCGGTCGTGCCCGGCGCGACCTTTCCGCTGCTCAACAGCCAGGAGGCGACGAAGCGGTGGGAAGGAATATATGGCCGCCTCATCTTCAAGGGCCCCTGGACTGATTACTGGCCCGGCGACACCGTGCAGACCCATCCCGGCAATCCCTCGCCCGAGGTCGTGCCCCCGCTGGCCATGGGCAACCCGAGCACCAGGGCTTCGCCCGAGATCGCCGCCGCCTTCCTGGTGCGCATGGTGCGCGCCCATCCGCACCAGATCACGCTGTTCGCGACGGGCCCGATGACCAACATCGCCATCGCGCAGAGCCTCGATCCGGGCTTCGCTGCGAATGTGAAGGAACTGATCTATATGGGCGGCAGCCTGCTGCCACGGCAGACGCTCGACGGCGCCTCGGCTGAGCAGTTCGCGCGCGAATTCGTCAATACGCCCCGCCGCGAATTCAACATCCGCTGGGATCCGGAGGCAGCGCGCATCGTCGCCCATGCGCCCTGGCCGAAGATCACCATGATCCCGGTCGATCCGTCCACCGGCACGCAATGGAGCCGCGCCTTTATCGACAGCCTGAAGCCGGCGCACACGCCGCTGACGGACATGTTCCAGACCGCGCTGGAGCCCGGTTTTCCGATGTGGGACGAGATCGCCGCGATGGTCTGGCTGGCGCCGGAGATCGTGACGCGATCGGATACGCTCTATATCGATTTCGAGACCAGCCAGACCGCCGCCTATGGCGACACCCTCTCCTGGACCGACGCCTATCGGCCCCATCTCGGCGAACGCGCGCAGACGGTGGTTCGCGCGGTCGATCGGGCGAAGCTCGAGGCGGCGATGCGCGATCTCTACGTCCGCCCGGTGCGACATTGAAGCAACGCCTGGCGAAGAAGTGCCGGATCGGCCGCGCGCCGGCTTGATGCACGTTTCAACAATGTTACGATTTGGCGTGAATTCCGGGACTCACGGAATCGCGGGGAGGATGTCCTGCACCATCTAGGGGGATATCCATGTCTGTCGCGCGTACGCATTTTCCGGTCAATCTCCACTCCCTCGCCGCCGGCGCCTCGCTGCTGGCGCTCGCCCTGATCGCCACGCCGGCCGCCGCCGAAAATGCCGCGCCCGGCGCCGCGGCGGACGAGCCGGCCCAGGCCACTGGCGAGAAGGGCATCCCCGACATCGTCGTCACGGCACTGCGCCGCCAGGAATCGAGCAAGGATGTTCCCGTCGCGGTGACCAGCATCTCGGGAGAGAAGCTCGACACCCTGAACTCGAGCGGCCTCGACATCCGCTTCCTGTCGTCGCGCACGCCCAGCCTGCAGATCGAATCCTCGTTCGGCCGCACCTTCCCGCGCTTCTACATCCGCGGCCTCGGCAACACCGATTTCGATCCCAATGCCGCGCAGCCGGTCTCGGTCGTCTATGACGGTGTCGCGCTCGAGAATCCGATGCTCAAGTCCTTCCCGGTCTTCGATCTGCAAAGCGTCGAAGTGCTGCGCGGGCCGCAGGGCACGCTGTACGGTCGCAACACGCCTGCGGGCGTCGTGAAGCTCGATTCGGCCAAGCCGGGCGATACCTATACCGGCTATGGCAGCGTCTCCTGGGCGACCTATGACACAGTCAACGCCGAGGCTGCCCTTGGCGGCCCGATCGGCGGCGGCTTCTCCTTTCGCGTCTCCGGGCTGCTCCAGTATCGCGACAATTGGGTAACCAACGACAACACCACCGGCCTCGGCGACCGCAAGCTCGAGGGCTATCGCGACCTCGCCGGTCGCGCGCAGCTCGCGTATAGCTCGGGCGATTTCAATGCGTTGCTCAACGTCCATGGCCGCGACCTCAGCGGCACGCCGCGCATCTTCCGCGCCGGCATCTTCAAGCAGGGCAGCAACGAATTCGTCGACGGCTTCGACAAGAGCCGCGTCTCGCTCGATGGTCTCACCAGCCAGTCCCTCACCCAATGGGGCACCAACCTCCGTCTCGACTATCATTTCGACGGGATCGGCACCCTGTACTCGGTCACCGGGTTCGAAAAGGCCAAGGTCGAGAGCACCGGCGATATCGACGGCGGCGACATCTACACCTTCAACTTCGGCGGCGCCTACCAGGTGCCGGCGACCGGGCTCAACGTCGGCAAGTTCCCGTCCAATACCGGCGGCATCACCCGGCCGGAGGAGTTCAGCCAGGAACTGCGCTTCGCCAGCGAGGAGATGAACGGGCTGCGCCTCCAGGGCGGCGTCTATTATTTCCACCAGAAGCTCAACTACAACGAGCTGTCCTATGCCGGCACCACGACCTCGACCCAGAATATCATCCACCGGGACACCAACGAGAATATCGGCGTGTTCGCCTCCGCTGAATACAAGGCCACGCCGGCGCTGACCTTGCGCGCCGGTGTCCGCTATTCGCACGACAACAAGCACGACATCGTGACCGGCTTCGCGCCGGCCTCCGACCTCGCGGGCGTGGTGCTGCCGGTGGAGGCGCGGACCAAGGGCAGCAACGTGTCATGGGACGCGAGCGCGACCTATGCCCTGAGCAACCAGGTCAATGTCTATGCGCGTTTCGCGACCGGATATCTGCCGGCCGCGATCCAGGATCGCGTCACGTTCGGCAGCCGCCAGACCGTTGCCGGCAAGCAGACCACGATCTCGGGTGAAGCCGGCATCAAGGGGAGCACCGCCGATCGCGTCGCCCAGTTCGACCTGACCGGCTACTGGTGGCGTACCAAGAACCTGCAGCTCACCGCGGTGGGCGGCGCGAGCAACTCGGCGCGCCTGCTCAACGCCGACCATGCCGTCGGATATGGCGTCGAGGCGACGCTCGATGTCCGGCCGGTACCGCAGCTGATTCTGACGCTCGGCGGCAGCTGGAACTTCACCGAGATCCGCGATCCGTCGATCGCGGTCGGCTTCTGCGGATCGAACCAGTGCACCGTCACCGATCCGATCAACAGCGCCGGGCTCGCGGTGATCGACGGCAACGACCTGCCCCAGGCACCCCGCTACATCGCCAACGCAACCGCCCGTTACGGCATCCCGGTCGGCAACGGCGAACTCTATGCCTATACCGACTGGGCCTATCGCAGCAGCATCAACTATTTCCTTTACGAGGCGAAGGAGTTCCGCGGCCGGGCCTTGCTCGAGGGCGGTCTGAAGGTCGCCTACAAGATGAACAACGGGCTGGAATATGGCCTGTTCGCCCGCAACATCACCAATCAGATCCGCGCCATCAGCGCGATCGACTTCAACAACCTGACCGGGATGATCAACGAACCGCGTATCATCGGCGGCGAAGTGAAGTTCGCTTTCTAAAGCGGGCGGGTGCTGCGCCTCGAGACCGGAAAGCCGCCGCCCGAGAGCGCCGGGCGGCGGCTTTTTCCTTGTGGCGCGGCGACCGCCGCCGCGCCCGGGCGGACGTCGCTTACTTGGACTGGAACTTCACGCCCTTGGCTTCCCACTGCGCCCGCGTCCGGCACTCGCGCTTGGCGAGAATCGAGCCGGTCACGAGCGGCTCGCCGCTGACCGTCGGCGACAGGCAGATTTTCTTCGACGACGGCTCGCTGGCCTGCGACGTCGTCGCGATGGTCGCGCCGCCCTTTTCGCTGGCCATCGCGGGATAGGCGGTGGCGAACATCGCGCCGGCTGCGGCGACAAGGGTGGCTTGGATCAGGGTCGAACGATTCAGCATGTCAGGTCCTCCTTGGGGGGCATTTACAGGCGGGAATTGCTACCCGCGACCGTACCACTGCATTAGCCATGCCAAACACTTCGCTGACGTAGAATCAGATACTTAGCGGAACATTCATTGGGCGCCGAAGGCTGCATCTCTAAAAGATTGGCGCATTGCGCCAACTGTCAGCAAAGGATGCCGTTCACGCTCGGGCAATGTATGTCCGCCCGCGGACACGCCGTGTCCGATCGCGGACACCGGTGTTGTTCGGGAATGCGGGCGGTGCATCACCCCACCCCGCCGGAGCCATTTAGACACCCCCGCGCCTCAATGGCGGTCGCTGGGATCAGGGTGCCAATCGTAGCCGGCGGCGGGCGCTTCAGACGCTCACCCGCCCCGTCCGTGCCAGCTTGCCCCAGCCCACCCGCGGCCCACGGAGCGCCTGGGCGATCGCCTTCAGCACCACATAATACATCACCTGGCGATAGCCGATGCGCTGTGGAATCAGCAGCCACAGCAGCCGCCAGTTCTCGCGACGCTCCAGCGCAAAAGCGATCGTCGCCGAAAGCAGGTCGATCGCGGTGAAGACAAGCCAATAGACGAGCATCTTCTCGACATCGTGCTGCGCCTGATCCCAGCCATGTGCCTCGATCGCGATCCAGGTCGTCACGAAGCTGACGATCAGCGCCAGATCGATGATCGGGGAGATCGCGGCCAGGACGATCTGGAAGACGATCGCTTGCGGCAACCCGATGCGCGCCAGACCGCGCGGCCGCCCGCTCACCATCACCGCTCGGTGCTTCCACAAGCATTGCAGCGTGCCGAACGCCCAGCGGAAGCGCTGCTTGGCAAGACCCGCGAAGCTCTCCGGACTTTCGGTCCAGGCGACGGCATATTGGTCATAGGCGACCCGCCACCCCGCCCGCTGGATCGCGATGGTGAGATCCTGGTCCTCCGCCAGCGTGTCGTCGGGATACCCGCCGACGCTCTGGATTGCCGCCAGGCGCCAGGCGCCGACCGCGCCGGGCACCACCGTCATCGCATTGAGCCGCGCCAGCGCGCGGCGCTCGAGATTCTGCGCGGTGATATATTCGAGCGCCTGCCACTTCGTGACGAGATTGACGCGATTGCCGACCTTCGCGTTGCCCGCGACCGCCCCCAGCGCCGGATCGACGAACCATCGGGCAAGCCGCGCAATGGTAACCGGCTCGAATTGCGTATCGGCGTCGAGCGCGATGACGATCTCGCCGGTGGCCAGCTTCAGGCCCTCGTTCAGCGCGCGCGCCTTGCCGCCGTTGGCCAGGGTGAGCAGGCGCACCCGCGGTTCGTCCGCGAATGCTTCGCGCACCAGCGCGCTGGTCCGATCGCTCGATCCGTCGTCGATCACGATCACCTCGAGACGCACATCGGTGCTGGCGAGCACGCCATGGACCGCGCGGACGATCACCTTCTCCTCGTTGAAAGCCGGTATCATGACCGTGACGAAGCGACCGGGATCGATCGCGGGAAAGACCGTCCTTCCCTCGCGCCGGGCCTGGATCAGCGCGAGCGCCGAGAGGATGATGGCGCGGGCGATGCCGATCGAGATCGCGAACAGGAATATCCAGCCAAGCGCCGTCACGATGGCACCGAGCGTGCCGAAGATGAAGAGATCGGTTTGCGCCGCCACCCGGTCCCCCGCCGAGATTACCGGCATGGCGACATCGCGCGGAATGCCTGCCAGGGTCGAAACCGGCACGAAGCGATATCCTTTCGCCCGCAGCGTATCGATGATGACGGGCAGTGCCGCGACCGTCTGGGCCCGGTTCCCGCCGGCATCGTGCAGCAGGATGATATTGCGGCTGCACTGGGTCTCGGAACTCTCGTCGCACGGCCCGCCGCTGGTGACGTCGGCGATCGTCTTGTCGATGATCTGCTGTACGCCCGGCCGCTTCCAGTCGCCCGGATCGACATGCAGGCCCACGGATATATAGCCGCGATTCTGGGCCTGGAGCGCCGGATCGATTTCGTCCGCGGTCGTCGGTTCGGCGTCCCCGAAATAGGGCGCGCGGAACAACCGGAGCGAGCGGCCCGTAAAGGCCTGGAACAAGCGCTGGGTGGTATTGAGTTCGAACGCCGTCTCGCCTTCGGACGCTCCGGCGAGATTGGGATGGGTATAGGTGTGGCTGCCGATCTCATGCCCTTCATTAACCATGCGCACGAGCAGGCTGCGCTGGGTCAGGGCATTCTCGCCGACGATGAAGAAGGTGCCGGGAACATGCTCGCGCTTGAGGATGTCGAGGATGCGCGGGGTCCATTCCGGGTCCGGCCCGTCATCGAAGGTGAGCGCGACCTCGCCGGGCTTGTAGCCGGTCCGCGTGACGACATAGGGGGAAGGCAGGCGCGTGAAATCGACTGCGGCGATCGAGCCGTCCTGTGCCGCGATCATCTTCCGGATGCCGGCGACGGGTACGGAGGCGATCTTCAAGATCTCGCCATTGCCCTCGATATCGACATCGGTGCCGGCAGGAATCGCATTGATCGCGGAAGCTGGCGGCAAGGTCCGGTGCGAACGGCCGAAGATCGACCAGAGACCGGGATCTTCCGTACCCAGCCGCCAGACGGCGACCGCGCCGATCCCGGCGTGCGACAGAAAGCGCATCTGGTTATAGGCCGAGGCGGCGTCGAGCAGCCAGACGACATGCTGCGTGGTACCATCCTGATAGGCGAACCCGCTATTGCCGCTCGCGCGGTCGAATACCGGCGGCGCGCTCGATTCGCGGGCGGCCTGCCATGCTTCGTCGACCGCGACGGGTTCGCCGCCCTTCTCATGCCAGTCATAGCCATAATTGCCGATCGCGACGACGAGCTTGCTGCGCGGCACGCCGCGCGAAGCCCGGGCGACCGACTGTTCGAACCAGGTCTGGGATGCGATCGGCCCGGCCTCGCCGCCCACCTCATGTTCGTCATAGGCCATGAGAAAGACGCGATCGACGATCGCGGCATAGCTCTTGACGTCCCAGCCCGAATCCTCGCCGACCGGCACCGCGATGGCGACGACCCAGCCATGGCGGCCGAAGCGGGCTTTCGCCTCGCGCAGGAAAGTGCGGTAATCCACCTGCGCTGCGGGCGGCAGTTCCTCGAAATCGAAAAACGCCCCGCCTGCCTGGTTCGCGGCGAGCCAGGGTTCCAGCCGGTCGAGCAGCGCCCGGCGCTGCGCCGGGCTGCGCAACAGCGCCGCCATCCCTGCACCGTCCCAGTTGCCCTGGATCGCATTCTGGATCATCGGCAGCAGCAGTGGCCGGCGCGTGGCGCGATTGAGGATCGCCCGGCCGGCCGTATCGCGAAACACGGTGATCTGGTGATTGGCACCCGTCACGGAGACCCAGCCGGGGATCAGCCAGTCGAGTTCCTCGATATTGCGGCGGAGCGACGCCGTGCTCGATTCGTCCCACGGAACATGGAAGGCGATCGCCAGCGGCTTGTCGTCGCGCACGCCGCGCGGCGGGTCACCGGCGAGCAACCGCGCATAGTGGCGCAGGCGATGCTGTGCCCGCGTGAGCAGCGGCTCGTGCGGCGGCGGCAGGCGCGTGAGCGCCGGATGCTCGGCATCGATCGGCAGCAACGGTGCGCGCGGCACGGCACCGATCGAGATCGCGAGCGCCACGACCGACAGCAAGGCAAGAGCCACGAACGCCCCGACCGCGAGCGCGAAGCGCCGGCGCCGGCGTCCGGAGGCATCGTAGAAGATGGGAGTCAGGCTCATTGCGCGTCGATATGTCCCTGCGGTGGTATGAGCGGCGCCGTATCGCGCCGGGCATGGCGTAGCGCGCTCGGCCTGATGAAAAATCTGTCATGGTCGAAAGGGCGCGTCATCCGGCCGGTAATAGCCGATCGACCGTGCGACGGATATCCGCAACGATCGTGTGCGTCATCACTGCCACCGCCGCATTCCACCGGTCCCATCGCGCCCATCGGCTGGTCGGCGGACAGCGCGCAACTTCTTCCGCAGCCTAGGGGCGCTCCATCGCGCCTTCGCCCGGGACAGCGCCGCAGTGGACAAGGCCAGCGGGAACATCGCCCGGACGGGTGCCGACTCGGGCAAGGGGCCGTCGATCTACTCCAGCGCTCCGGAGCCCCGTTGACTCGCCCTGTGGCGAACCCGGCCCGATGACAGCGCCCGGCCACAGGTCGCGACGGAGGGCGGCAGCGCGTTCAGCCGGGGCTTTCGCCGGACGGCAAGTGGCTCGCCTGTCTTGCGGCCGAGTCGCCGAGCGGGGCGGGAGCCTCACCCTGTCCGAATTCGTCGGCGGACCGGAGTCGCTGCCCCCCCGCGGACTGGTCGCCGGGAAGCAAAGTCCTGGCGTTCGTGGCGCGCGACTGGCGCCTGGTGTACGAGACTCGGGAGGGCGGCACGAGTCCCAGCAGGCGCGGAAATCGATCGCGCGGCGGTGCCGCGCTGCGCCGCAGGGGTGCCTGGGGCGCCCGCGACCGGGGCAGACACGGAGTGGGAACCCAAAAATCGACAACGAAATTTGAACCGCCGCTTAACATTATTTGGACATCGCTCCCGTGACGAATATATGACCGCGTTATGACATCACCTCCGCCGGACGGGTCGCGGGATCGCCGGATAGAGGATCCTTCAAACCTCTGGATCATCCATCCTGCCGGGCGCGCCTTGCTGCCTTGGGCAATCGCGCGTCACATCTCGGCGAATCTCGTCTCCGTCCTTGGCTTCCTGCTTGGGGCCGCCGCCGCGGCTGCCTATGCGCAATGGCATGACTGGCGCTTCGCGCTGGTCGGCCTGGCCCTGTCGATCGGCTGGCTGATCGCCGACGGACTCGACGGCATGGTCGCGCGCGCGACCGGCACCGCCAGCGCGATTGGCCGGGTGCTCGACGGGGTCTGCGACCATGGCGTATTCATCCTGATCTATGTCGTTATCGCCACATCGATCGGCACCGGCGAGGGCTGGGCCTGGGCGCTCGGCGCGGGCGGCGCCCATATCGTGCAGTCGAGCCTGTACGAGGGCGAGCGCGCCCGCTTCCATCGCCGCGTCCGGGGTCTCGCGCCCGTGCGGAAGATGGCCGGCGGCGGAAACCCGATCGTGCAGGGCTATGACTGGCTGGCGACCTGGATCGACCGGATCGCCATCCCGTTCGACCGGCTCTTCACGAACCCCGCCATCGCCCCCAGCGTGGCTGCCGCCTATGGCGACCGCGCGAAATGGCCTATGCGCCTGATGATCCCGTTGACCGCCAATGTGCGCGTCTACGCCCTCTTTCTCGCCTGCCTCGTCGGCGATCCCCGCTGGTTCTGGTGGTTCGAGCTCGTGCCTCTTTTCGTCATCACCGGCATCGGCATCGCCTGGCACCGCCAGGTCGAGGCTACGCTGCTTCGTCAATTTGCTGCTACCGTGCCGGCGGCCGCAGCACCGGTATTTTCCGTTCAACCCAAGGATATCAATCAACAATGAAGAGCATTCGGATCGCCCTGGTAGGAGTCGGCAACTGCGCGAGTTCGCTGGTGCAGGGCCTCGAACATTATCGTGACGGCGCCAACGACATGGTCGGCCTCATGCATTGGGAGCTTGGCGGCTACCGGCCGAGCGACATCCAGGTCGTCGCGGCATGGGACATCGACAAGCGCAAGGTAGGCCGTGACGTCGCCGAGGCAATCTTCGCCAAGCCGAACTGCACCGCGATCTTCGCCCCCGAGGTGAAGCCGACCGGCGCCAAGGTGAAGATGGGTCGCGTGCTCGACGGCTTCGCCGAGCATATGGCAGACTATGGCGACGATCGCACCTTCCTGGTCGCCGACCTGGCCGAGCCGAGCAAGGAAGACGTGGTCGCCGAGCTCAAGGCATCCGGCACCGACGTGCTGATGAACTACCTGCCGGTCGGATCGCAGGAAGCGAGCGAATTCTACGCCGAATGCGCGCTCGAAGCCGGCGTCGCCTTCGTCAACAACATCCCGGTGTTCATCGCCAGCAACCCCGTCTGGGCGGCACGGTTCGAGAAGGCCGGCGTGCCGATCATCGGCGACGACATCAAGGCGCAGCTCGGCGCGACGATCGTCCACCGCGTGCTGACCGACCTGTTCGCGAAGCGCGGCGTGAAGCTCGACCGGACCTATCAGCTCAACACCGGCGGCAATACCGACTTCCTCAACATGTCGAATCGCAAGCGGCTCGCCTCGAAGAAGGTGTCGAAAACCGAGGCCGTGCAGGCCGTCGCCGCCGAGCGGCTCGAGGACGAGAATATCCATGTCGGCCCGTCCGATTATGTGGCGTGGCAGAACGACAACAAGGTCTGCTTCCTGCGCATGGAAGGCCAGTTGTTCGGCGGCGTGCCGATGAACCTGGAACTGCGCCTTTCGGTCGAGGACAGCCCGAACTCGGCCGGTGTCGCGATCGATATGATTCGCTGCGCCAAGCTCGCGCTCGACCGCGGCCTGGCTGGTCCGATCGATGGCGCGTCGGCCTATTTCTGCAAGCATCCGCGCACGCAGATGACCGATGACCTCGCCCAGGTGGCGGTCGAGGACTTCATCGCCGCATGATTGACACCGCGGTTCTGCTCGCAGCCGGCGAGGGAAGCCGGCTGCGGGAGATCGCGCCGTCGAAGCCATTATGTGTCGTCGGGGGCCGCACACTGCTTGAGCACGCCATTGCCGGCTTTGCCGCCGCCGGCATGAAGCGGGTCGTCGTCGTGCTCGGCTATGAGGCGGAGCCGATCCGTCTCGCCCTGGCGGCGCGTGACTGGCCGGTGGAAATCGCGACGGTGATGTCCGAGGACTATCGCAAGCCCAATGGCGTGTCGGTGCTGGCCGCGGAAGCGGCGGTCGGCGATGGCGAGGTGCTGCTCGCCATGTGCGATCACCTGGTCGACCCGGCGCTCTACCGCCGCGTCGCCGATGCCGGCGCGCAGGGCGGCCTGACCCTCGGGATCGACCGCCTGCTCGAGCAGGAAGCCGTCGACATGGAGGACGTGACTCGAGTCGAGACCAGCGGCGACTCGATCGTGGCGATCGGCAAGGGCATCGATACCTTCGATTGTTTCGACACCGGCGTGTTCGCGATCGGGCCAGGGCTGTTCGAGGCGCTGAAGGGTTTCGCGGCGCCGTCGCTGAGTGCGGGCGTCGCCACGCTGGCCGGACGGGGACGCGCGCACGTCGTCGACTGCACGGGGCTCAGCTGGATCGATGTCGACGATCCCAAGGCCCATCTGCTGGCGGAGCGATGGGTTTCGGCCATGAGCCCGGCCTGATGCCTCGGCACTGCGGCGCGCGCGACCGGGAAAGCAGGCGGAAGCGATTCTCCGGCAAGCAACCATCGCCTGCACAATCACCCGTTGGTATGCCGTGCTGCGCCTTGACGTCGATCAATATCAGGACGTAGCGTAGCCTTGAGTGCGGGCGACAGTCCCGTAGTCTGACCAGTCCGGGTCGCACGCGCAAACCGGCGCCGCGGCCCGAACGGCACCATCGGCCGCCGCAGCGCGGGGCAAAGGAGCGAGATGCTCAACCTGACCGTCAATGGCGCCGCGCACGATCTCGACGTACCCCCGGACATGCCGTTGCTGTGGGTGTTGCGTGACGTGCTCGGGCTCACCGGAACCAAGTTCGGCTGCGGCATCGCCCAGTGCGGCGCCTGCACGGTGCACGTCGACGGCGTGCCGCTGCGGTCCTGCCAGCTGCCGGTCGGCACGCTGGGCAGCCGCGCCGTCACCACGATCGAGGCGATCGGCGCGACCCCGGCGGGTGCCAGGATCCAGCGCGCCTGGCTCGATCATGAAGTGGTCCAGTGCGGCTATTGCCAGTCCGGCCAGATCATGTCGGCGACGGCGCTGCTCGCCGCGACCCCGGCGCCCGACGATGCCGATATCGACGCGGCCATGTCCGGCAATATCTGTCGCTGCGGCACCTATGTCCGGATCCGCGAGGCGATCAAGAAGGCAGCTTCAGCCCCCTGATATCGAGCATTCGCGACCCGTCCTGCCCCTGTGAGGTCCGTTCCATGCCCGTTTCCACCGCACCAACGCCTGCCGGCCCCCTGCTCTCCCGCCGCACCATGCTGCAGGTCGGGGCGGCGCTGGGCGGCGGGCTGATCGTCGGGTTCGTCGCGCCGGTCCTCGCCGCCGGACCGGCGGCGTCGGGGTTCGCGCCGAACGCCGTCACCAGCACGCTGCCGCCACCCGCCGTGACGACGCCCGCGGCATTCGCCATGATATCCGAGGCGTTGGTAGAGATGGCCACCCCGGAGGCCGACAGCGGCAGCTTACCCGCCGGGCCGTCCGCCATGGCCGCTTGCAACGGGAAGCGCGCCTCCAGTGACGGCTTGATCAGCGACGCCCATGGATCGTAACGGTCGAACATCCAGATGCGGATGCGCGAAGTCCAGGTGCCTTCGTTCCAGAACCGGAAGTTGGTTGTCCACTGGTTGTTGAAGAGGTT
>CAISGR010000212.1 GCA_903884945.1 uncultured bacterium | reverse complement strand
GCATAAGCGGCATCGCGGACAGTGGGCATGGTACAGTCGCTCGCTTACAGCCCGAACCAGCGTTCGGCGTTGGTCTGGAAGAACTTCTGCTTGAGTTCGGGGGTGATATCCATGTTGTCCATGTCGCGGACCTCGCGGGCCTCGACCTGATAGGGATAATCCATCGCGTACATCACGCGGTCCTCGCCCACGACCTGCTGGGCGAACCGGATCGCCGGCTCCCATGCCATGCCCGAATTGGTGACGAGCACGTTCGAACGCATATATTCCGCGATCGTCTTGTTGAGCGGCTTCATCCGCTCGTAGCGCTTCGAGCGGACGCCGGCCTGATGCATATAGTCGAGGCGGTAGAGCCAGTAGGGCAGCGCCTCGCCCATATGACCCACCATGATCTGCAGGTCCGGATAGCGATCGAAAATGCCGATGGTGATGAGCCGCAGAAGATGCATGCCGGTGTCGACGCCGAAGCCGAAGATCGCGCCGTCGAGGCCGGCTTCGAGCATCGGGTCGATCATCGCGTCCGGCGGCGTGGCCGGATGGATGTAGAGCGGCTGGCCGGTATCGGCGAGCGCGCGGAAGATCGGGTCGAACTTCGCATCGTCGAGATATTCGCCCTGCGTATGGCTGTTGATCTGCACGCCTTTGAAGCCGAGCTGGTCCGCGCCGCGGCGGATTTCGGCGGCGGACCATTCGGGATCCTGCGGTGCCACGGCGGTCAGGCCGATGAAGCGGTCGGGATGCGCGGCGCAGCGCTCGGCCAGGTAATCGTTGGCGCGCGTGGCGATGCCCCTGGCTTCCGCCACATCGAGCATCGGCTGCACGCCCGGCGAGGTCAGCGCCAGCACGGCCTTGTCGATGCCATGGGCGTCCATGTCGGCCAGGCGCCGTTCGCCCATGTCCAGCAGACGCTCCATCACCTGCATCGTGCGATCGGAGGGAGACTGGGCATAGAAGCCCCACAGCGAGGCCATGCCCTTGTCGGCGGTGCCGTCGCGCACCATGCGCAGGTACACGTCGACCTGTTCCTGCATGGCGAAGGCTTCCTCGGTGGCGATGCGCAGATAGCCGCGGTCGCCGCCGGTATTGAGTGGGTGGGTCATCGCAAGATCGTTCCTTGGCAGGTGAGCGAGGGGAGAAGCGGTATCGGAACCATGCCCGGCCAGATGTCCGGAACGGGCGCGAAAATGGTGATGCGGCGCCGCCGCGTCGCGAAGCGACGGCGCCTGCTCTGTTCCCGCGTCAGAAGCTTTTCCTGAGCGTGAGGCCCCATTCGCGCGGGCGGCCGGGCGGGGCATTGGCAACGCCGGTCGTGACCGAGATTTCCGACGTGGTGAGATAATAATATTTGTTGAACAGGTTGGTGACTTCGAACGAGGCTTCGAGATCGCGGCGGCGGTTGCGCCAGGTCAGGCGGGCATTGGCCAGCGTGTAAGCTGGAATTTCGGTCCGCGGCGAATTCACCGCGACGCCCCATGACTTGGACTGGTAAGCCACGTCGATGCGTGGCGTGAGCGAACCGATCTTGCCCGCGTCGACCTCGTACTGGAGACCCGCGCTCCACTTCCAGCGCGGCGTGTAGGGCGGCATCATGCCATATTGCACACCGTTCGGGTTGGTCGTGCCGCCAGCTTGCGGCGCAATATATGTGTAGCGGAAGTCAGTGTGGCTGAGCGCCGCGTCGAACATCATGCCTTCGGCGAGACGGACCGAGGTTTCCGCCTCGAAACCCCTGATCCGCGCAGTGCCCACATTGGCCGGCATGGCGCAGGGGAAGGTGGCCACGCCCACCGGATTGAACTGCGGGCAACTGTTGAGCGTCAGCTGAATGTCCTTGTAGCGCGACGTATAGGCGGCGAGGTTCAACCGGACACGATGATCGAACAGATCGCTCTTGAGGCCGATTTCCCAGGTCGCCAGCTTTTCCGGATTGAAGGGCTGGACCTGCGACGCGGAATAGGGCCGCGGATTGACGCCGCCGCCCTTGAAGCCGGTCGAATATTGCCCGTAGGCATTGATGTTCCGGGTGATCTTGTAGGCAATATTGGCCCGGTAATCGATGTTGTCGCCGCTGTAGTTGCCCGTCTTGCCATCGAGAGCGGTATATTGACCGCCCAGCAGGTTGCCGTACCGGTCGCGACGCCGGAACGTGTAGTTCTTGTCTTCCTTGGTATAGCGGATGCCGCCGGTCACGATCAGCGAGTCCGTGAGATCATAGGCGGCATGGGCGAATAGCGCCCGGCTGTGCGCCGGGACCGGGTCGCCGGACACGAAGACAAGGGCCGGGTTCACGTAGCGGATATCCTGGCGCGAGACATAGAAGCTGCGCTGGTCGATCATGTATCCGCCGACGGTGTAGTGCAGCTTGCCGAAAGCATCGCCCGTCAACCGAAGCTCGTTGCTCCAGGCGTGGAAATCGACGTTGTTGGGTCCGCCCAGCGTGACCGCCATCGGCGAAAGATCGTCTTCATTGGAAAACGTCTCGTTGTATTTGCGGTAGGCGGTGATACCGACGAGCTGCAGTCCGTCTGCGATCTTCCACTCGATTTGACCGGATACGCCCCACCCGGTGTAGGACAGCTTGCCGGGAATGCTTGATTCGCCGAGCGTTCCGTCAGCAGGCGACACGTAGCTGGAATAGTTGCAATAACGGCCGCAGATGAAGCGCGAGTCATAGGGAATCGGTGTCGAAAACGGATTGACGTCACCCGCGCCGGTATATTTGGCATAGGTCAGCACACCGCCGGCGATCTCGCGCTTTTCGTGGGTGTAGTCCCCGATGATGTTGATTTCGAAATTGCTGGAAGGTGCGTAGCGCAGATTGCCGCGGGTCGCCCAGTAACCGACCTCGCCCTGCTTCGAGAGCAGGCAATTGGGCGCATCGCGCAGCGCCGGTATCCCTTGCCCCGGATGAACGCAGCCATAGTCGAGCCGGCTGATATAGCCATCCTGCGAACGGCTGACGCCCGTCACCCGTACCGAGAGATCCGG